>NZ_VYKE01000253.1:0-4459 GCF_032424515.1 Pseudomonas sp. JV245A | reverse complement strand
CGACATGCTGCCGAAGTCCGGGGCCCGGCTGTTGCCACCCATGGCCCAGCGCGCCGCCACCGGCATCAGCGTCAGGCCGATGGTGGTGATGACGATGCCAGTGACCAGCGGTGGAAAGAATTTGGTGATCCGCGAGAATACCGGTGTGATCAGCAGGCCGATCAGCGAGGCGACGATCACCGCACCGAGAATCGACTGGAAGCCGCCCTCGCCGCCGCTGGTAACAATCGCCACCATGGTCGACACGCCCGCGAAGGACACCCCTTGCACCAACGGCAGCTTGCAGCCGAAAAACGGCACGCCAAGGGTCTGCAACAAGGTTGCCAGCCCTCCTGCGAACAGCGAAGCGGCGATCAGCAAGCCGATCTCCGAAGGCGACAGGCCAGCCGCCTGGCCGACGATCAGTGGCACGGCAACGATGCCGCCATACATGGTCAGCACGTGTTGCAGGCCATAAGCCATGTTTGCGCCAACACCCAAATTTTCGTCTTCGGGCCGCTGTTGTGAAACCTGGGGGGTATTCATGGTGTGGGGTTCCCTGTTTTTGTTATGGGCACACTGTATGCAACATCCAAGACAACTGTCCATAGGATTGTATACAGTTTTCCATTCTGAATTTCCCCACCCATCAACCCGGGCCATTGCGCGCAAGGCACTCGGATATTGACTCCGTGCCGGCCTGTAAAGGCGGCCCAGAGCCCTCGTTGAAACCAACCCAGGGCCGATCCGCCGCTCTTCAACCGAAGGTTTGAGGGCTGCTCTACTGGTTGAAAAAACAGGATAAAAAAGCCGATCCCGTTGCCGGATCGGCTTATCTGCTGCTCGTAGGGTGCGATCCGTTGGCCGGAACCCGGATCTTGTACACATTGGGTGCAACACGGCCCTACCGTTGGCCGGGCCGGCGACGGCAAACGCGGCAACTGCACCTGGACGGCCGTGTCGACAACCGACCGGAACCGCGGACACCGCCTCGCTGTTGGGGAAGCCGTTAAATCAGGCCTCTAGCAACTGCTCGAGAACCCGCGGCAGTTCGGGGTGGGCCGGCAGGCGCAGGGCAAACTCGTCCTGCAACAGGCTCATCAGTTCCCCTGCATCGGTGATCTGCCGCCGCTCGCTGGGCTGCCCCATCCGATGCAGGGCGTAGCTGCCATTGTTCAAGGTGCGGCGTATTCCCAGCCCCATCAGCGCCACCTTCAATTGGCCGAGGAAAGGAGAGTCCGGGTGGGTCGAGACGTACCAGTTACCCATCTCGTAATCCACATCGCCCTGCAGTTGCAGGTCAAAAACGTACATCGCCCGCCATTCATCCATGACCTTGGCGCGCAAGGTGTAGCTGCCTTCGCGCAGGGTGATGCGATACGGCTCGTGGGGCGTTGCCTGTTCTTGCTCGGTATCCAGCAGCAAGGGCGCGGTGGGCACCATGCCGCCAAAGCCGACATCGACGATGTAGCGCTGGCCCTCCAGGTGCACCAGCGCCAGACGGTGGCTGCGAGCGGTCAGCGCATCTTCCGGCGCCCCCATCACCACCCGCCCGGTGATGCCCCGGGCATCGAAACCCAGGTGCTGCAACAGCACCAGGAAGGCCTGGTTGAGTTCATAGCAGTAGCCGCCGCGCCCCTCGTGGAGAATCTTGCGCTCCACCGAGGCCAGGTCGATGGGTACCGGAACCCGCAACAGGGTCGAAAGGCTTTCGAAGGCAAAACGACAGACATGGCGCCATTGCAGCTCCCGCAGGGTTTCCAGGGTCGGCGCTGGCGCCTGTGGGTAGCCCAGTTGCTGCAGGTACAGGTCGAAGTTCATCAGGTGCGGCTGGCTCATGCACAAATCCTTGAAATGAGGGTCGCCCGGGGTCGCGACAGGCCCCGGCAGGTCGGCGTTATGTATAAGCCAGAAGCGGCAAGCCCGGACAATCAATTCGGCTGATATTTTTTATCGCATTGGCCCCGGATTGGCTCTTGCCAAGCGCCGAGGGTGACTCTGTAATAAGTGCCCCCTCGCTCCCGCTGGAGAACTCTGCGCCATGCACTCACTGGAAGGCCCGCGAATCATCCTGCGCCCGTTGCAACGCAGTGATGCCGACGCCCTGGTCAACGCCGCCCGGGACGGTGAGCTGTGGAACCTGCCTTTCACCGTAGTACCCTCCCCCGACACCGTCGAACGCTACCTCGACGTGGCGCTCGAGGGCCGTGATGCCGGTAGCGTACTGCCGTTCGCTACCGTGCTCAGGAGCACGGGCGAAGTCATCGGCTGCACGCGTTTCTGGAAGATCGACCGGCACAACCGCAAGCTGGAGATCGGCAGCACCTGGATCGCCAGCCGCTGGCAGCGCAGCTTCGTCAACACCGAGGCCAAGTACCTGATGCTGTGCCATGCCTTTGACGACATGAACTGCGTGCGGGTGCAGTTCACGACCGACGAGATCAATCACACATCCCGCGCGGCGATCCTGCGCCTCGGCGCCCAACAGGAAGGCATAGTGCGGCACGAGCGCCTCATGCCCGACGGACGCAAGCGCAATTCCGTGCGTTTCAGCATCATCGACGACGAGTGGCCCGCCGTGCGCCAGCGTCTGCAACAACGCCTCAGCCAAGCCTGAAGCCTCACCCTTACAAGCCCCCACAAGGATGTAGCCATGCCCGTCGATTTCACCCTACGCCCAGCCCAGCACGAGGACGCACTGTGCATCAGCGGCCTGGCCACCCAGGTCTTTCTCGACACCTATGCCACCGACGGCATGCGCAGCGACCTGGCCGAGGAAGCCCTGAGCGTCTACGCCCCGGAACAGTTCCGCCAGCGCCTTGAGGATCCCCACAGAAGCCTGTTGCTGGCCGAGCGTAACGGGCATCTGCTGGGCTTCGCGGAAATCGCCGGCAACACCCGGCCGCCGCTTGCCGGCCTGGCCGATGGGATGGAGCTGGTGCGCCTGTACGTGCAGCGCCATGCCCATCGGCAAGGCGTTGGCCAGGCGCTGCTGCAACAGGTGGAAGAACGGCTGCAAGCCAGCGACAGGCCCTGCCTGTGGCTCGCCGTGTGGGCACAGAACCACAGGGCGCAGGCCTTCTATCAGGCCCAGGGCTACGTCTGCGCCGGTAGCACCGGCTACGAGTTTGGCGGCAACGCCTACGCCAACCAGGTGTTCTGCAAGCGCTGGTAGCCGTCAGCGATCGGAGCGCTGCAACGGCTCCCCCACATGGTCCGCCGCCAGCGCCATGGCCCGATTGCGGCCCGTGGCCTTGGCTTGATACAGGGCCGCGTCGGCCCTTTCGATAAACATCTCGATGCTGTCGCGGCCCGTCGGCACGAAGGCGTAGCAGCCCAGGCTGACCGTCACGCAGCCCACCGGTGAGCCGGAATGAGCGATGTTGCGCTGCATGACACTGCGGCGAATCTGCTCGGCCATGGCCAGCGCGCCATGAATGTCGGTGTCGGGCAGCAACACTGCAAACTCTTCGCCACCATAGCGCACAGCCAGGTCAGCCTTGCGCTGGCAGCAGCCCTTGAGCGCCTGGGCCACCTCGGTCAGGCAGTGATCGCCCGCCACATGCCCGTAGGTATCGTTATAGCGCTTGAAATAGTCGATATCGACCATGACCAGGCTCAACGGGCTGCGTTGCCGCGCACCACGGCCAAACTCCACGGTCAGGGCGCGCTCGAACAAGCGGCGGTTGGCCAGGCCGGTGAGGCTGTCATGGGTGGCGATCACCTCCAGGGCCTCCTGGGCCTCGCGCAGATCTGCCTCGATCCGCTCGTTGTTGCGCACCTGCTGCACGAAGACCCAGCCGAACAGGCCGACCCCCAGCAGCACCAGGGCGACGATGGCCGTGGACTGGTAGGCCGAGGCATACCAGCCCTTGAGCACCGAGTCCTTGGAGTTGGCCGCGGCCACCACCAGGGGATAGGCCTGCAACTGCCGATAGCCGTACAGGCGCGTCACCCCATCAACAATCGAGGTGATCATGGCGTTGCCGGTGGTGGCCTCGGGCAAGTACTTGCTGAAGATCTCGCCGCGGGCCAGGGAAGCACCGATCTGCCGCTCTTCGAACGGCCGCCGCGCAATCAGCGTACCGTCGGACAGGGCAAGGAACATGGCGCCCTGCTCGTCGATATTGAAACTGGTGAAGAACTGATCGAAATACGCCAGCTTGATGCCTGCCATCAGCACCCCCTGGAAATTCCCCTGGCTATCGTTGAGCCGCCGCGAGATGGGAATGATCCATTCGCCATTGGCCCGGCTGCGGATGGCCGGGCTGATGTGAGCCAGCAACGAAGCATTCTGCTGATGGAAACGAAAGTAGTCGCGGTCTGCCACATCGTTGCCATGGGGCGAATCACCAAAGGAACTGACCACCCACTGACCGTCCCGGTCATAGAGAAATACCCCGCTGAGCTGGGTCAGGGCCTGCACCCGCCGGGCGAATATGCCCTGCAAGCGGGGCTGCTGCTCAGGGCCATCGCCCAG
>NZ_VYKE01000252.1:0-4507 GCF_032424515.1 Pseudomonas sp. JV245A | reverse complement strand
CGGCGCAGAAGTAGGCCCGGGCCTGGGCGAACTCGCAGAAGCGGCCGATTTCCAGGTGCCGGTGGGCCGGCAGCGCGAAGATCGGCCGCACCCCGAGGCGGTAAAGGGCAAAGCAGACTTCGACGAAGGCCGCACTGTTGGGCAGTTGCAGCACCACGTTGTCGCCGGCCCGCAGCCCCAGCCGGTACAGGCCGGCGGCCAGTTGGTCGACCCGCAGGTCCAGTTGCCGGTAGCTCAGGTGCTGCTCGCCCTCGGTCAGTGCTTCACGCTCGGCAAAGGCCTGGGCGGCGCTGCGCAGCAGGTCGCCAAAGGTTTCGTCGCGCCAGTAGCCGGCCTGGCGGTAGCGCTGGGCGAAGTCTTCGGGCCAAGAGGGGCAATCCTTGAGGTCATCGAAAGTGGACATGCTGTCTCCTGATGTTTTTTACGCAAAAAGCGGCCCCGGACCTGAGAGATCAGGCCCCTGGAATGAGCTGGGAATCCGCCGTCAGGGGTGGCGGGAATGAAGAGTCGCCGGCGGTCCTGCGGCGCTGTCGAGCAAGGGGTCGTCCATGGGAGGCTGCCGTGCCTGGAAATGAGAGTGATTATTAATAGGCAATTTGCCGGACCCGGCAATCGGCAGGACATTCGTTTGCGCGGCTTTTTCTTTTGATTGCGCGGCGCGCCCCGGAAAGAGCGCGGCAGGACGGTGCTCGAAGGCTAAAGGATAATCATTCTTAATTACAGAAAGGCAATTTCCTGCTAGCGTATGGCCTCTTTTCAGGTCCACAGGGAGTTCGCCATGCTCAGCCCCAACGCTGCGCCGCAGCCTGTCAAAAGGGATTCCACCCTGCACTTTCCCAACCCGCAGCACACCGGGTCGGCCGCTGTAGTCCCGGAGGTCACCCTCTCCACCGGGACCGTGCTGATGGACAGCCAGATGTGGATGCAGGAGCCGCTCTGGGAAGGCCTGAAAATCATCCTGGTGCTCAGCGGCCAGCTCAATTGCCGGGTCGAAGGCCAGCCCGAAGTGGAGATCCGCGGGCCGACCCTGTGCGCCGTGGCCAACCAGGGCGAGCACTGCGGCGACCACCTGTTCGCCAGCGGCGTGCCGGTGCGCTACACCACGGTGCAGCTGGACTTCCCCTCGATCCGCAATGTCGGCCTGGAACCCGAGCGCCTGCTCGATCAGCGCGGCGGCGGCCCGATGCTGTTCTGCCAGCCGGCGAGCAAACCGCTGCTGGCCCTGGCGCAACAGATCTTCACCTGCCCGCTGCAGGGCCCGACCCGCTCCTTCTACCTGGGTGGCAAGGCCCTGGAACTCACCGCCCTGGGGGTCGAGGGGATTCTCGCCCAGGCCGAATCCAGGCCACTGCAGGACAGCCCATGCAGCTCGGCGGACATCGAGCGCATCCATGCCGCCCGTGACCTGCTGCTCAACTCATTGCAGGATTCGCCTTCGCTGTCGGAGCTGTCGCGCCAGGTGGGCCTGAACCCGCGCAAGCTCACCGCCGGTTTCCGTCAGGTGTTTGGCACCAGCGTCTATGCCTACCTGCAGGAGCAGCGCCTGGGCGAGGCCTATCGCTTGCTGGCCAGTGGCGAGACCAATGTCTCCAGCGCGGCCTATCGGGTCGGCTACAGCCCGGCGCATTTCTCCACGGCCTTTCGCAAGCGCTTCGGGGTGTCGCCCAAGTCCTTGCGTTGAGCCCGCTCCTGCTCGAGCCTGCTCCATCCAAAGCTGCGCCTGGTGATCCGGGCGCCCTCCCCGCGCCGTACCGCAAACGAAAGAAATGGTCGCTCAAGCCAAAGTTTTAGCCCGCAACCCAAGCTCACAAATGAGATACGTTTGCATTCTCATTTAATCCCCATCACGGAGTGAAGCATGGGTAGCCGCGTTGCGCACCGAAACACCTCAGGTTGTCCCGTCAATTGTGTGGTCTCGCGTCCGGCTCTGGGCCGCAACCCGCTGGCGTGCCTGATCCACGGCCTGGCCCTGGGCCTCTCGCTGACCCAGGCCGGCGCCGCGCTGGCCGCCGATGGCGATACCGACCAGGACCACGCCCTGACCCTGGACACCAGCGTGATCAGCGCCACCCAGCCCGACTCCGCCACCGGGCCGCAGGCCGGTTACGTGGCCAAGCGCAGCCTCAGCGGGACCAAGACCGATGCCAGCCTGAGCGAAATTCCCCAGTCGATCTCCGTGATCACCCGTGACCAGATGGATGCCCAGCAGGTGCAGTCGGTGAACGAGGCGCTGCGCTACACCGCCGGGGTCCAGGCCAATACCACTGCCGCCAGCCAGCGCTTCGACACCCTCTCGATCCGCGGTTTCGACGTCACCACCGGCATGCTCCGCGATGGCCTCAAGGGCAATACCGCCCAGGCCTGGCCCAAGGTCGAAGCCTATGGCCTGGAGCGCATCGATGTGCTCAAGGGCCCGGCCTCGGTGCTGTTCGGGCAGAACTCGCCGGGGGGCGTGGTCAACCAGATCAGCAAGCGCCCGCTGGACAAGCCCTTCCATGAAGTGCAGATCCAGGGGGGCAGCTTCGACCGAGCCCAGGGCCAGTTCGACTTCAGCGGGCCGCTGGATGATGAAGGGCAATTCCTCTATCGCCTGGTGGGCCTGGAGCGCGACAGCGGCACCCAGTTCGATCACATCAAGGACGACAAACAGTACTTCGCGCCCTCCTTCACCTGGAAGCCCAACGACGACACCAGCCTGACCCTGCTGGCCGACTACACCCAGGACACGTTCGGCGCGCCGCGGGTGTTCCTGCCGGCCCAGGGCACCCTGCTTGGCAACCCCAATGGCAAGGTCAGGCACAACGTCTTCCTCGATGAACCGGGGCTGGACAACGACCGCACCCAGTACTCCCTGGGCTACCTGCTGGAGCACCGCCTGAATGACGTCTGGAGCCTCAATTCCAGCGCCCGCTACGGCCACGTCAACCTGCTGACCAACACCGCCAGCGGCATGTCCCTGGCTCCGGACCTGCGCACCCTGAACCGCGCTGCCTATCGCTTTCGCATCGTCGGCGACACCTACTCCCTGGACAACAATGCCCAGGCCCGCTGGAACCTGGGCAGCACGCAAATGGTGTCGCTTTTGGGGATCGACTACCGGCGCACCCGCGAGGACTACTACCTGCGCGGCGGCTCGGCTTCGCCCATCGACATCTATAACCCGGTGCACGGCGGCGTGTTCGACCCCAGCCCCCCCTTCACCAACACCGTGCAGCGCGCCGATCAGGTCGGGGTCTACGCCCAGCAGCAGTTCACCTTCGATGAGCATTGGGTGCTCACCGTCGGCGGACGCCAGGACCGCTCCAGCGCCCGAACCGATAACCGCATGAACGACAGCGGCAGCAAGCAGGACGACGAAAAGTTCACCTACCGCACCGGGCTGGTGTACCTGGCGGACAACGGCCTGGCGCCCTACATCAGCTATTCCACGTCCTTCGACCCGGTGCTGGGCACCAACTTCTACGGCACGCCGTACAAGCCCACCAGCGCCAAGCAATCGGAAGTGGGGGTCAAGTACCAGCCGCCGGGCATCGACAGCTACATCACCCTGTCGCTGTTCGACCTGACCCAGGAAAACGTCCTGACCACCGACCCGGCCCAACGCCTGAACAAGATCCAGACCGGCGAGATCAACGTGCGCGGCATCGAGCTCGAAGGCAAGGCCAGCCTGGCCCGGGGCCTGGACCTGCTGGCGGCGCTGACCTACAACGACGCCGAGGTGAGCAAGAGCAACAACCCGCTGGAGAAGGGCAAACGCCCCACCGACACCCCGGAAAAAATGGCCTCGCTGTGGGCCGACTACACCTTGCCCGAAGGCCCCCTCAGCGGCCTGGGCTTTGGCGCCGGGGTGCGTTACATCGGCTCCACCGAGGCCGATGCCGCCAACACCCAGCGCGTGCCCTCCTACACCTTGCTGGACGCGGCGGTGCACTACGACTTCGACAAGCTGATCCCGGCGGCCAAGGGCCTGCGCCTGGCGGTGAATGCCACCAACCTCACCGACAAGCACTATTACGAAGGCTGCTCGCTGACCAATTGCAGCGCCGGTTATGACCGCAGTGTCATCGCCAGCCTGCGCTATCGCTGGTAAGCCGCCGATGCTGTCCATGCGTAATATCTGGCTCAGGCTGCACCGCTGGCTGGCCCTGTGCCTGGGGCTGTTCCTCGCGCTGCTGGGCCTCAGTGGTTCGCTGCTGGAGCTCAAGGGGCCGATCCTGCGCTGGGAGGTCGGTGCGCAGATGCTGCAACTGGCCCCTGGCGAGCATGGCACGCTGCTGCAACAGGACGCCTGGATCAGGGCCGCCTCCGACGCCTACCCGCAACTGCACAAGGTCTTCGGCGCAGCCCCACCGCGCCAGGGCTTTCTCGAATCGGACAATGTGATCGTCTTCGGGGCCCTCAAGGAGCGTCCCGGCACCGGCATCGCCATGATCGATCCTTATAGCGGCGAACCCCGGGGCTTCTTCGTCTTCGAGGACCTGTGGCCGGCCTGCTGGTGCTGTGGCTG
>NZ_VYKE01000251.1:0-4523 GCF_032424515.1 Pseudomonas sp. JV245A | reverse complement strand
CCTGGGCCAGCGCCTCCACCCGTTCGTCCCAGAACGGCATGGTGATGGCGATGCCGTTGGACTTGGTGGCCGCCACCAGATTGCGCCGGGGCCGGCGGCTGGCGAGTTCGAAGGCGTAGTTCACCACCCGGTCCACACCATGGCGGGAAAACACCGACTCCTGCAGGGCAATCTCCCGCGGGGTGCCCTCCCACATGCGCCCGCCGACGCTGGAATACTCGCCCTCGGTGTTTTCCCGCACCACGATGAAATCGATGTCCCCGGGCGCCCGCCCGGCCAGCGGGCACGGCACCCCGGGCATCAGCCGCACCGGGCGGATGTTCACGTACTGGTCGAACTGGCGGCGGATCTTCAGCAGCGAATCCCAGACCGCAATATGGTCGGGCACGATGTCCGGCGCGCCCACGGCGCCGAAGAAGATCGCCTCGTGGCCACCGATCTGCTGCGCCCAGTCGTCGGGCATCATGCTGCCATGGGCCTGGTAGTGCTCGCTGCACCAGTTGAAATGATCGAATTGCAAGGCGATGCCGAAGCGCCGGCTGACGGCTTCCAGCACACGCAGGCCTTCGGGGACCACTTCGCGGCCGATGCCGTCACCGGCGATCACCGCAATGCGATGGGGAGGTTTTACAGCGGGATTGATCCTGGACAAGCCGTCTCTCCTGGTCTGACGTGTTGTTGTTATGGAGGCAGGTCAAGCGCACGGGCGAGCCCATTCTGGCCACAGCGCGGGGCCAGTGGGAATTGCTCATTATGGAAACCGCCTTCGCAAAATTCGAAGGTACGCGGGAAGAGTCCTGCTATGACCGGCGGCTAGCCCGCGGCTGCCGCGGCCTGCCCGTAACCGGCCAGGTAGTCGAACAGCTCGCGACTGGCCAGGGACGGCTGTTCCTGGCGCCGGCAGAGGTACATCTGGCGGTCGGCCCAGGGGTCGTCGATTTCGATAAAACGCAAGGCCATCTCCTTGCGAAAGATCTGCACCGCTCCCTGGGGCAGCACCCCCACGCCCTGCCCTGCGGCGATCAGCCGGCACACGGCCTCGAAGCTGCGCACCTGCACCCGCAGGCGCAAGGGCATGCTCACCGCCGCGGCCGCCTCGCTGATCAGGGGAGTGATCGCGGCGTTGTCCTCCAGGCCGACGAAGTCATAGCCCAACAGGTCCTGAAAGCGCGCGCGGCTCATCTTGAACGGGTGGTCCTGGGGCACGATCAGGCACAACCGGTCGCGGCAATAAGGGATGAAATGCAGGTCCTGGCCCCGTGGCCGGGTGGTGACGATGCCCACATCGGCCACGCCGTCACGCACCGCCAGGAGGATCTCGCGGCTGCGCTCCTCGCGGATGTCCACGCGAATGCCCGGGTGCAGGTCGCTCCACTGGGTCAATTGCCGGGGCAGTTCCTGGCTCATGGCCGAACTGTTGGCGTACAGGCTGACCCGGCCGGTGGCGCCCTTGGCGAAGTCGGCCAGGTCGGCGTGCATCACATCCACCGCCCGCAACAGCGAGCGGGCGTGCTCGGCCAGGGCCTGCCCCGCCGCCGTCGGCAATACCCCGGTGGAGGTGCGGGTCAGCAGCGCCACCTTGAAATGCTGCTCCAGGAGCGACAGGCGCCGGCTCGCGGCGGACAGCGACAGGTGCGACTGCTCGGCGGCCCGGGACAGGTTGCCCAGGGTCAGGGCCTTGAGAAACAGCTCGATGGAGGTCAGGTCCGGGGCCATGGCAGGGTCCTTGTGCGCGGTCCGTGAAAACTACCCAGTCGGGCGCGCCCTGTCCAACCTTGTGGCGGCTGCTCGCAGCCCCGGTCAGCGCCCGGAAAAACGCAGCCGCGACAGCTGGCGCAGATCCCCTTCCAGGTAGTAGGCGTTGCTCCAGCTGTCGTCCACCGCCAGGGGCTGGACCTGCTTGAGGGCCAGTTGCCTGGCGAAGTAGCGGAAGCGGTAGTGTTCGTAGAACCGCAGCAGCTCCAGGCCGTAGCGGTCCGCCAGGTCGGTGTCGCCGCGGATGATCAGGAAGTTCTCGTCATTGCTCTGGCTCGCGCCGACGCTGAGGTTGTGACTGCCGCTGATGATCACCGGCGCCTCGCTGGTGAAGTCGGTGACGATGGCCTTGGTGTGCACCAGCAGGTTGCCCTTCTGGCCTTTGAGCCCCTCCTTGAGCCAGCCCTCCAGGCCATTGTTGAGCAAGGCGGTTGCGGCGAACTCGGCCGTGCGGTCGGCGTGAAAACCGGTGATGCGGCTGGCGGTGTTCTGCAGGCCGTAGCGCAACACATCGTCGTGGGGCTGGCCGAGCAAGGCATCGAGAATGCTGTCGGGCAAGGCGAAGGCGGTGACGAACAGCAGGTCGCGGCGGGCGCCGTTGATGATATCGACGAACTCCGCGAGGTCGCCCTGGCCGCTGCGCGGGGAAAACCCGGCGAACAGCGGCGCCTGCGGCTGCATGGGGTTGTTCCGGGTCAGCCATGTGCGCGTGGCGCCGACATCCGCCGGCGTCGCCCAGACCTGCTCGAACACCTCCAGGTAGCGCGTGGCGATGTCCACGTGGTCGAGGCTGTGCAACACGTTGGCCTGACGGTAGACGCCATTGGCGGTGAAGTTGGTGCTGCCGCACAGCACCGACTGGGGCTGGCGCTGGCCGGCGGCGTCGAGGCGGCCGAGGACGATGAACTTGTCGTGGAAGATCGCGTGGGTCACCCGCCCGCGCTTATTGACCTCGGGCAGGTGCTGCAGGCTGGCCTGGTTCATCGTGGTGTCGGCATCGCCGGGGGCG
This sequence comes from Pseudomonas sp. JV245A, assembly GCF_032424515.1. Taxonomy (NCBI): domain Bacteria; kingdom Pseudomonadati; phylum Pseudomonadota; class Gammaproteobacteria; order Pseudomonadales; family Pseudomonadaceae; genus Pseudomonas; species Pseudomonas sp. JV245A. The sequence goes on along the minus strand of NZ_VYKE01000251.1, from coordinate 1,759 downwards.
GCGTGGTACAGCACCCGCACCTGTACGCCGCGGTCGAAAGCCGCGTTGACGGCATCGATGATCGCCTGCAACTGGTACTCGTAGATGGCGATGTCCAGGCTCCAGCTAGCGTCCGTGGCGCGCTGAATGAACCCCAGCAGCGCCTCCAGCAGGCCGTTTTCCAACCACTGGCGGGGCGCGTCCGGCCACTTTTCGATGGGCAGGTTCTTGTTGGCGCTGAGCAACGCATCGAGCTCGGGAAACTTGCGCGAGAACGCCTGGCTGGCAGCCACCGCACGGTTGAAGATCACCCGCTGGCCGGGAGGCTGGCCGTTGTCGGCGGTGATGCTCAACTGCAGGGACTCGCCCAGTTGCGGCGCGTCCGGGCTGCCATAGGCCAGGTGCACCCGGTAGTTGAGGGTGGCACCGGGGTTGACCGCGTAGTCGGCCCAGCGGAATTTCTGCAGGGGCGCCTGATCGCTGGGGGTGGCGTTGTATTGGGGGAAGGTATGGGCCTTGCCGGGGAAGGTCAGGCTGTTGAACAGAAACAGCCAGGGCTTGCTGCCGGTCTGTTTTTCGATGGCAAAACCCAGCAGGCCCTGGCGCCGCGACGCATCCAGGTCCATGGCCAGCAGCACCCCGTTGGTTCCGGCATAGGCCTTGACCCGGAAATCGTCCTTGTCGTTACGCACCAGTACCCGCATGAAGTCACTCCTGTGAAAGACAGCGCAAAGCGTAGCCGCTTCCCGCTCCGGCATGCCAAGGCAAATCCCTGTAGGAGCCGGCTTGCCGGCGAAGAGGCCCGTGTGACTTGCACCGCCAGGCCGGACGCTTTCGCTGGCGAGCCAGCTCCTACGGGGGATGTGCGGTGTGTCGGGGAGGTAGTCAGTCGATATGCTGGTAGACAGCGTTGAGGAGAGTCGCCAGTTCGCGGGCGCGGCCCAGGCGGATCGGGCCTCGTTCGATGTCGAGCAGCAAGGTCGGGCAGTTCAGGGGCCTGGGCGGTGGCAGGTTCTTCAGCCGGCCATCGGTGATCAGCAGCACGCGCTGCTGCTCCGCCGGCAGGCGCCGTTGGCGTTGTTCCAGCCACTGGGCCGCTTCGTTCAGGGCTTGGGGCAAGGGCGTGCCGCCGCCGGCACCCAGGCCGTCGAGCCAGTGCCGCAGGTCCCTGGAGGCCTTCAGGCCCTGGACCTGCCAGCTCGGCGCACGGCCGCTGGCAGTGAGCAGGGCCAGGCGTGCACGCTGTCGGTAGGCGTCGTCGAACAGTTGCGCCAGCAGGCCCTTGGCATCGCTCAGGGCGCTGTGCCGGCGGGTCGAGGCCGACGCGTCGACTATCACCAGCCACAGCTCATGGGGCGAGCGGCTGCGCAAGCGAAACAGCAGGTCTGCACGCAACCGTGGACGGCCTTTGAGCAAGGTGCCGGGCCAGTTGACCGAACCGGCGCTGGCCTCGCGGCTTTTGCCTTGCCGGCCGTGATCCAGGTGCCCCGCCCGGGGCTTGGCATCCGCCCCCCGGTCAGTGCGGGGGCGGATGCCTAGCGCTTTTTTGGCCAGCTGGGCACTTCACGACGGGCGCCGGTGGGCAGGGCCTGGGCCGGCATTTCGCCCCATTGGCCCTGGCCTTCGCTGGGGTTGGCGTTGGCTGGCGCCGGTGCCTGGGGGCTTTGCCCGGACTGTGGCGCGCTGGGCGGTGTCTCCCGCCGCCGGTGTCGCAAGGCGAACTCGGCCACGGCATCGATATCCTCCTCGGCAATCGCCGGGGCGCCACGCCAGGCGGCAT
>NZ_VYKE01000250.1:0-4622 GCF_032424515.1 Pseudomonas sp. JV245A | reverse complement strand
GGTCTGGAACCAGTTCGCCAAGCGCTATCCGCTGACCAGCACCGAACGTGTGGACTGGGCCAACAACCACCTCAAGCTGTTCGATAGCCAGGGGGCCTGGAAAGTCATCACCGCGGTGGATGGCAACAAGATCAAGGACTTCAACTACTGGCAGTCCCGCGCCGCCCTGGCCTGGGACCTGGAACTGGACGACGAGCTGCAGCTGGCGCTGGAGAAGATGCTGGCGATCAAGGGCTCACTCAATACAGGCGACGAAAGCGAGCTGATTGCCCTGTATCGCACCCGCGATCCGCGCAAGGCCCTGCAATTGACCGTCGACAGCTGGCGCCAGGGCCACAGCCCGCAGCGCCTGGTGGCCGCCCTGCAACTGGCCCAGGAACTCCAGGACTGGCCTCTGGTGGTCGATTTGCTCAAGGAGGCCGAGCAGTACCCGGGGGCCAGCGACCAGTCACAGGTGCTGGCCGCCCGCGCCGCGCTGGCGGTGCAGCAGGGCCAGACCGATCTGGCCCTGCGCCTGTATCAACAGGGCTTGAGCCGCTTCCCGGACGACAACACCTTCCGTGAGCGGCTGCTGTGGCTGTATGTCGATCTGGGCCGCACGGGCGAGATCAAGCCGCTGTTGCAGCAATGGCGCTCCCTGGCCCGCAGTGACAGCAGCCTGTGGCTGCCGTTCGCCGCCGCCAGCCAGTTGCTCGGGCGCAATACCGAGGCCCTGGCCTGGTATCGCCTGTACTTGCAGGCCAACCCCCGGGACTGGATGGTCCAGGCCGCCTATGCCGATGCCCTGGAGGGCGCCGGTTATGCCGACTCGGCCCAGCGCTTGCGCCTGCGGCTCGATCGCCAGGTCAGCCCGGAGCAGATCCGCGCCACGCCCCAGGGCTATGCCACCTGGCTGCGCCTGCTGGCCAGCAGCTATTCGTCACGCAAGGCGCAGAACAAGGCCATGCAATGGCAGGACGGCTCCAAGCCGATGCTGCAGCTGTGGTTCGATCAGTTCCTCGCGCGCCTGGATGACCTCAATCAGTCGGCGCAAAAGGATGAGTGGCTGGCCTGGGCCCGCAGCCGCGGTCTGAAGGTCAGCCGCTACGAGCAGATCCAGGAAGCCCTGCGCGGCAGCAATCGCCAGGCCCTGGAGCGCCTGGTGGCCAGCGGCGACCTGGACCCGGCGCAGCAGGTCGAGGCCTTGAACAGCCTGGGTCGCAGCGGCGAAGCGCTGGCGGTGGGCCTTTCGGCACTGGGTGACGAGCAACCGGCGGCGCTGCGCGAGCAACTGCGCCGCCAGGCCATCGAGATGACGGAGCGCACGCCCCAGGGTATGCAAATCCCCTGGGAGCGCCAGGACTACGGCGGCCTGGTGTTCAACGGCCCGCGCCTGACCGCCGCGCGCTATCTGAACGACAACTGGTACGCCAAGCTGGTCCTGGAGCAGGGCCGCTACAGCGGCGATGTACTGGATGAGTCGCGCCTGGGCAATGAGACCAATACCGAACTGACCTTGCAGCGCCAGCTGGAGAACGGCAACTACAAGCTGATCTTCGACAGCAGCCTGCGCAAGGACGATGACCGCAACGGCCTGGGTGCCAGCCGCACCTGGCAACTGGACAGCGGCAACGAGCTGGACGTCGGTGCCGACTGGCACCGCAAGAACGAGGACAGCGGATACATGCGCACCTTCGGCCAGCAGGATGATGTCTGGGTGGGCGGCCGGCATCGCTATTCGGCCCGTGACCAGTTGTCCTGGAACCTGGCCCAGCGCTGGTTCTCGACCCGCGGCGGCGATGACCTGGGCAGCGGCCAGGCGTTGAAGATCGAGTTCGACCACACCTTGCAGTTCGAAGGGCCGAACTGGGAATTGCGCAGCGGTATCGACTACCAGCAGAACAGCCTGAACAACCGCTCGCTGCCCGACCTGGCCAATACCCTGGGCGGAGGCATCGATCTGGCCGGGGCCGATCTCGACAATCCGGAGCAGATCACCAGCCAGACCCTGCTGCAGAAGCGCTACGGCCAGCTGTTCTTCGGCAGTTCCTGGCGGCGCGGTTTCCCGGGGGCGCTGAACCGCACGCGGGGGCAATACACCTGGCTGGTGGATGTCAGCACCGGCTGGCAGTGGACCGACAACACCATCAACTACGCCATCAGTACCGGTGTCGGCACCGAGGTGATAGGGGATGACGAATTGGCAGTGACTTTTGGCTACCAGTCCGCGCCGCAAGGCGGGGCAGGCAAGTCCGGGGGCACTGCAGGTGTCAGCTACAGCGTGCGTTTCGGACGCTGATCATGGAATTCAAAGAGGAGTAAACCTTATGCAATCCATTCGTTGCGTGAGTCTGGCAATGGTCGCCTTGCTGATGGCCGGGTGCAGCAGCTTCACCGGGCAAAGCAGCCCCGAGTTGTCCAAGAGTGCGCGCTGGGGCGTGCTGCCGCTGGTCAACTATTCCCAGACACCCCAGGCCGGCGAGCGCAGTGAGCAGATTCTGCTCAGCGTGCTGAGCAGCCGCGGCCTGCAACCCCAGGTCTACACCGGTACGGCGGGGCAGGGCGAACAGGCCCTGCTCGACGACAACGAGCGTCTGGCCGGGGCCATGGACTGGGCCCGGGAGCAGAAGCTCGACTATGTGGTGTCCGGCAGCGTCGAGGAGTGGCAGTACAAGAACGGCCTGGATGGTGAACCGGCGGTGGGCATCAGCCTGCGGGTGGTCGAGGCCGGTACCGGCAAGGTGCTGTGGAGCAATAGCGGGGCCCGTGCCGGCTGGTCCCGGGAAAGCCTGGCCGGGGCCGCCCAGAAGGTGCTCGACAAACTTGTCGGTGACCTTCGGATCGAGTGACTGCCATGAACTCTCCACACATGGACTATGCGCTGGCGCCCCGCGCCAGCGGTCCGGCGTCCTGGCTGGAAACCTTTCTGGTGACCGCCCTGGTCATCGGCGTCGGCCTGTGGCTGGCCCCCGAGGACCCCTTGCAGGTGCAGGGCGAGTTTCCCTGGTCGGTGCTGGCGCCGCTGCTGCTGGGGGTGCGCTACGGGTTTGTCCGCGGCCTGATCAGTGCCAGCCTGCTGGTAGCGGCGTTCTTTGCCCTGCGTCATTCGGGGCTGGCGAGCTACGCCCAGGTCGCGCCGTCCTACATTGTCGGCGTACTGGTCTGCGGCATGCTGGTGGGCGAGGTGCGCGACCTCTGGGAGCGGCGTTTGCTGCGCTTGCAGATGGCCAACGAGTACCGCCAGTACCGGCTCGATGATTTCACCCGGGCGCACCAGATTCTGCGGGTCTCCCATGACCGCCTGGAGCAGCGCCTGGCGGGCAGCGACCAGAGCTTGCGCAGTTCCCTGCTGGGCCTGCGTGATCGGCTGCGCGCGGCGCCCAATGGCGGCGACCCGCTGAGCCTGCTGGCCGAGCCGGTGCTGACCCTGCTCGGCCAGTACGGCTCGCTGCGGGTGGCCGGGCTGTACCGGGTGGAGCAGGGCGCCAGTGCGGCGCCACAGCTGAGCCTCTTGGCCTCGATCGGCACCATGGGGCCCCTGGACAGCCAGGACCTGCTGGTGCGTATGTGCCTGGAGCGCGAGGAGCTGGTGAGTGTGCGTGAGGAGCTGCTGGATAGCGGCGCCCAGGCCTCGGTGTCGTCCTTGCAGGCCTGTGTTCCGCTGGTGGACACCCAGGGCCAGGTGCTGGCGATTCTGGCGGTGCGGCAGATGCCGTTCTTTGCCTTCCAGGAACGCACCCTCAGCCTGCTGGCCCTGCTCGCCGGACATATCGCCGACCTGCTGCACCCGGACCCGCAGGTTTTGCAACTGCAGAGCGCCGATGCCCAGCACTTCACCCGCCAACTCAAGCGTTCACTGGTGGATGTCGAGCGCCACGGCCTGTCCGGTTGCCTCTATGCCTTCGAGCTGACCCAGCCCAATGATGAACTGGCGCGGCTGTTCGAGCGCAGCCAGCGTGGCCTGGACCTGCACCTGAGCCTGGCCAATGCACGCGAGCACGAACTGTTGCTGGTGCTGTTGCCGCTGACCAGCGCCGAGGGCGCCCAGGGCTACCTGGCACGCCTGGGCAAGCTGGTCCACGAACACTTCGGCATGAGCGTGGAGCTGGCCGGCCTGGGGGTCAAGGTACTGCCCTACGACCTGGAGTCGGCCCGGCAACGCGATGGGCTGCGTAACTTCCTGTACAACGAGTGTGGCCTGAATGATCAGCAAGTGGCTGTTTAGCGGAGCGCTGTTTTTCGAGATCGGCAGCTGGGCCAGCCTGACGGCGCAGTTGCCCGACCTGCAGACCGCGCTGCTGTATGCAATGACCCATGGCATCGCCTGTGGCCTGCTGACCGCGGCGGTCTGGCTGCTGCTGCCGGCGCGTTATCGCCGGCCGTTGCCATGGAGCCCGCTGTTCATCTTCAGCCTGGCGTTCTTTGTGCCGCTGATCGGGGCCGTCGGGGTGATTGCCGCGATCTTTCCGGCGCTGTACCTGCCGCGCAAGCGCGAGGCGCAGACGTGGCAGGCGGTGGGCATTCCCGACCTGCCGTTTCGCGCTCAGACTCAACTGCATTCGCCCACCTTCGGTGACAGCGGGCTGCAGGATGTCTTGCGTCATGCGCCGGACCCCGACCAGCGCCTGGCGGCATTGCTCGCC
>NZ_VYKE01000249.1:0-4657 GCF_032424515.1 Pseudomonas sp. JV245A | reverse complement strand
ACAGCGGTATGCAGGAGCCGGCTGGCCGGCGAATCGCCTTAGCCTGCCAGGCCGACGAACATGTCCTGCACGTCGTCATGGTTGTCCAGGCCTTCGAGGAACGCCTCGACTTCAGCCATCTGCTCATCGCTCAGGCCGCTGACCGGGTTCTTCGGCTGGTAGCCCAGCTTGGCCGAAAGCACGGTGAAACCTTGCTCGGGCAGGGCTTTCTGTACCGCATCCAGGTCCGCAGGCTCGGTCAGGAACAGGGTCGCGCCCTCTTCGCCCGGCTCGAAGTCCTGGGCACCGGCCTCGATGGCGGCCAGTTCCGGATCGGCGTCCGGGCTGTCCGGCGAGGCCTCGATCATGCCCACGTGGTTGAAATCCCAGGACACCGAACCCGAAGCGCCCAGTTGGCCCTTGCGGAACGCCACGCGGATTTCCGCCACGGTACGGTTGATGTTGTCGGTCACGCATTCAACGATCAGGGGTACCTGGTGCGGGGCAAAACCTTCGTAGGTCACGCGGTGGTACTGCACGGTCTCGCCCAGCTGGCCCGAGCCTTTCTTGATGGCACGCTCCAGGGTCTCGCGGGGCATCGAAGCCTTTTTCGCCTGTTCCACCACCAGCCGCAGGTGGGCGTTGGTGGCGGTGTCAGCGCCGTTACGTGCGGCGATGGTGATCTCTTTGACCAGCTTGCCGAAAATCTTGCCCTTGGCATTGGCTGCTGCTTCTTTGTGTTTAACCTTCCACTGTGCGCCCATTACTCACTCTCTTGATCTATGGCGTCGAGTTGGATTTGGCCGACGCGATGGGCAAGTTTATACGTCCTCAAGGCCCTGATCGACCAAAAAGTCAGTGGCTGGCAGGCTTCAGCCCTTGTCGGCCTTGCCGGCCGCCGCAGCGAAACGCGCCAGGCGCACATCCAGGTGCCGCGGCCGGCGCCCATGGTCCTCGGCCCGTTCCTTGCGGCGGATGGCGTTGCGCACTACCAGCGAACCCAGGTAGCGGATCGGCTCCGGCGGGAAGTAGCCCAGGGGGCCATTGACCAGCGGCGAGCGAGTCCAGGGGTTGTCCAGCCCCTGCACCAGGGAGGCGAGGATCTGCCCGCCCATATGGCAGGGGCCGACGCCGCTGCCGGAATACCCGAAACCGTAGAACACATTGCCCGCGCGGCTCATCTGGCCGAAGAACGGCAAGCCGGTCACCGAGCGATCCGACGGGCCATTCCAGGTGGCCGCCACCGGCACGTCGGCAAAGGCCGGGAAGAACTGCCCCAGGCTGCGCTTGAGCAAGCCGGCGTAGGGCGACGGCTGGTCGAACACCGGCAGCATCCGCCCGCCGTAGGCGAAGGTGTTGCCGCCCTTGCCGAGCATGATCCGACCGTCCGGGGTGTTGTGGTAGTAGTGCACGAAGATCCGCGAATCCAGCACCGTCACGCCGCTGGTCAGGCCGATCTGCTGCAGCAGTTGGGGCCGCGGCTCGGTGATCAGCATGTCGCTGGAAACAATCGCCACGCTGCGCTCGAATTGCGGGAAGGCCCGGGCCATCCAGGCATTCATCGCCAGTACCACGCGCTCGGCGCGGATCTGCCCCAGGGGCGTGCGCAACAGCGCCGGGCGCCCCTCCTCCAGCCCGGTCATGGCGGTGTTCTCATGAATCCTCACGCCCAGTTGCAGGGCCACCCGGCGCAGCCCGCGCACCAGCAGGCCCGGCTGTACGCTGGCCGCCGCCGGCGAATACCAGCCCTCCAGATGCTGGCTGGAACCGGCCATGCGCTGCACGTCGGCCAGGGGTCGCTTGTCGAAGGAGTTGATGCCGCGGCGCTCCAGCGCAGCGATCACGCCATCGGTGGAGCCGACCTGGGCCGGGTTGGTGGCCGTGTACAAAGTGCCGTCGAGGCGGTACTGGGCATCCACCCCGTAGCGCTCGCAGAAGGCGCCGATGGCATAGATGCTCTGCTCGGATTCCTTGACCAGGCGCACGGCCTCCTCGACACCGAACAGCCGCTCCAGGGTGAAGTACTTGGCCGACCAGGACAGCGCGCAGCCGCCGTTGCGCCCACTGGCACCGGCGCCGCAGATATCCGCCTCGATCAGCAGCACGTCCAGCCCGGGGTTCTGCTCCTTGAGCATGATGGCGGTCCACAGCCCGGTGTAGCCGCCGCCGACAATCGCCACCTGGCAGGTGGTATCGCCCGACAGTGGCGGGCACGCCGGTGAGGGTTGCTGTTGCAGGGCCTGTTCCAGCCAGAAAGGTCGCATGGTGAGTCTCCAGGTAAAAAACGGCGAGTGGGTTCGCTGGCAAGCCTGCTCCTACAAGCCTTCGTAGGAGCCGGCTTGCCGGCGAAGAGGCCCGAAAGTCAGGTACGCAGCGGTTTGATCAGCAAAGGTCCATTGGGAACGAGTGCGCGCACCGGCTCGAGCCCTTGGGGCCGGCTGTTCCAGTACGGCACCAGCACCAGGGCCGAGACCAGGGCGCAGGCGGCAAACACGATGAACACCGTGACCGTGTCGAAGTAACCCGGCAGCAGGCCACCCAGCACCGCGCCCACCGAGCCGCAGCCATTGACGAAACCGGCCGCGGTGGCCCCGGCCTTGGCCGAGCCGAAGTCGATGGCTGCAGCGCCACAGATCATCGAGTCCGGCCCGTACAGGGTCAGGCCCATGAAAAACAGCAGGGCCATCACCAGCACGACGCTGCCGGTATGCAGAGCGCCCATGAACAGCGCCAGGGACAGGGTCAGCGCCAGCAGGCTGATGACACAGGCCGGCATGCGCCGGGCGCCGAACAGCTTGTCCGAGGCCAGGCCGATCATCACCGGCCCCAGCAGCCCGGCCAGCTCGAAGCTGGTGGGCACGATCGCCGCCCCCACCTTGCCCACCGAGGGCATCTGTTCGTAGACGATCACCGGCCCCCACAGCAGGATCGCGTAACGCGCCGGCTTGAGCAGGAAGTACGACAGCCCGAGGATCAGCACCGTGCGATTGCGCAGGATCTCGCGCAGCGGTTCCCAGACGCTCATGCGCCGTTCGGCGGCGTCTTCTTCGGCGCTCTGCGGGGGCAATGGCTCCACGGCCGGCAGGCCCACGTCCTCCGGGGTATTGCGCTGGAAGATGAAGAACAGCACCGCGGTCAGGCCCACCACCACCGCACTGGAAATGAACGCCGCGTGCCAGGTGCCGATCAGCGTATAGGCCCACCAGCCGGCAAAGGGCGAGGCCACCAGGCCGCCGAAGGCGTAGCAGGAACTCCACAGCCCCAGCACCCTGCCGCGCTGCCCGGCGGGAAAGAAACTGCCGATGTTCTTGCACAGCCCCGACCAGCCCGTGGACTGCGCCAGCCCCTGGACCAGCATGCAGGTGGCGAACACCGGCAAGGTGGCGAAGCTGCCCATCACCAGCGCCGCAGCGGCGGAAATCAGCAAGCCGCCCAGCACCACCACCCGCGGGCCGAAGCGGTCGGCGAAGATGCCCCAGGTGAACTGCCCCACGGCGTAGGCCGCCAGGTAGATGGCGTCGAGGTTGGCCATGGCCATCTTGTCGAGGGTGAAGTCGGGATCGTCGGCGATCCCGAGCTTGGCGACGGAAAAGGCTTTGCGGGTGAAGTAGAACGCCGCGTAGGCGATCCAGGTGATGGCGAAAATCTGCACGCGCCAACGTTTGATGGTGCCGATCTGCTTGTTCATTGTGGTTCTGACCTCAGGGTGAGTGTGCCGGCAGGATGCGAAGCAAACGCCTGTGTTTTTTTATTCTTGAGCACTGCAGCAGGGCCCTCGCGGCGGGCGCTGCTGGTCAGATGAGTCCTGTTGCCGGCCCGTTTCGGGGGCCGAAGCTGCACACACAGGCATCAGGGCCCGGTGCCGGTCGACCGACCGGTCACTAGGCTTGCAAGGATGGAAGCAATTACTGACTAATAAATGAAATCGATTTATCGTATTTCAAATATAAGCTCAGCTTGTAAGAGGTTTGGCCCATGTCGGTTTCCCACGCCCAATTGAAAGCCTTCCACGCCGTGGCGGTGCACGGCAGCTTCACCCGGGCGGCCGAACGCCTGTACCTGACGCAGCCGGCGATTTCCGACCAGGTGCGCAAGCTCGAAGAGCGCTTCGGGGTGCTGTTGTTTCATCGCAACAAGCGCTCGGTGCGCCTGACCGACCTGGGCGAGCGCCTGCTGGCCATCACCCAGCGCCTGTTCGTGGTGGAAGCCGAAGCCAAGGAGCTGCTGCAGGAGTCCCGGGCCTTGCAGACCGGCAGCCTGGTACTGGCGGTGGATGCCCCGGTGCATGTGCTGCCGCAGATCGCTCGATTCTGCGAGCTGTACCCCGGGATCAATGTGAAGATCGAAACCGGCAACACCGATGAATCGCTGCTGCGCCTGTTCAATTACCAGGCCGACCTGGCTCTGCTGGGGCGGGCCGTGGACGACGAGCGCCTGCTGTCTCTGACCCTGCGCAACGACCCGATGGTGGCGTTCGTCTCCCGTCACCACCCCTGGGCCGGCCGCCAGTCCATCTGCCTCGCCGACCTGGACGACACGCCCCTGGTGCTGCGGGAGGTCGGCTCGGTAACCCGCCAGACCCTGGAAGAGGAAATGAACCGCGCCGGCCTGCGCATCCGCCCGACCATCCAGGTGGAAGGTCGCGAAGCCGCGCGCGAAGCAGTGGTGGTGGGCATTG
>NZ_VYKE01000025.1:0-63772 GCF_032424515.1 Pseudomonas sp. JV245A | reverse complement strand
GGCGGGGCGGGCATGCAGGCCGCCGCGATGGGCGACCTTGATCCGGGCGCTGGCCTGCTGCCCGGATTGCTCTTGAGCCAGCGGCTGCGGGCCCGCGTTGGCGCGCCGGCTGATGTGCAGTAATGGCTCGCCCACCTGGACTGTCGACAGGGTCAGCGGGCGCAGGTCGAAACCCTCGCCATTGGTCAGGATCAGCAGGCTGATCAGGCTTCGGCAATGCTGTGCCACGTGGTCCAGATCAACCCGCAGCAAGGGCTGGCCGGCACGCACCTGCTGGCCTTCCTTCACCAGCAGGGCAAACCCCTCGCCCTGCAGTTCGACAGTGTCCAGGCCCAGGTGCAGCAGCAGTTCGGCCCCATTGGCGGCGCGCAGGGTGATTGCGTGCCCGGTACGTGCGACCTGGATCACCTGGCCGGCGCAGGGCGCATGCAGGGTGTCGTTGAGGGGATCGATGGCGATGCCGTCGCCCATGGCACCGCTGGCGAACACCGGGTCGGGCACGCTGCGTAGTGCTAGCACTGGCCCGCTTAACGGGGCACCGAGCGTCAGTTCGTTATTGTTGTTGTGCATGGCGCAGTACTCGTTGGCGATGGGGCTTAGTGAGTGCGGGTCACTTTGCTCAGGTGGCGCGGTTGGTCGGGGTCCATGCTGCGGGCTTGGGCGAGGCCGGCGGCCATGACGTAGAAACTCTGGATCGCCAGGATCGGGTCGAGTGCCGGGTGTTCGGCACGACTCAGGGTCAGGTCCCGTTCACCGATGTCGTCCGGAGCGGCCAGCAGCACCTTGGCGCCGCGCTGGCGCATATCGGCGGCCAGGCTCAGCAGGCCGCCCTGCTCGGCGCCGCGGGGGGCGAACACCAGCAGCGGATAGTCGTGGTCGATCAGCGCCATGGGGCCGTGGCGGACTTCGGCACTGCTGAAGGCTTCGGCCTGGATAGCCGAGGTTTCCTTGAGCTTGAGCGCGGCTTCCTGGGCAATGGCGAATCCCGCCCCACGGCCGATCACCATCAGGCGCTGGCAATCGCGCAGCGCATTGACGGCCAGGCTCCAATCCTGGGTCGCGGCCTGGCGCAGGCCTTCGGGCAGGGCCAGGCCGGCTTCGAGCAAGCGTCCGTCATCATTCCAGTGGCCGATCAGTCGCGCGCTGGCACTGAGGGTGGCAATAAAGCTCTTGGTGGCGGCCACGCTCTGCTCGGCGCCGGCGTGCAATGGCAGGAAGAATTCGCTGGCCGCTTCCAGCGGGCTGTTTTGCGCGTTGACCATGGCCACGCTGAGGGCCCCGCGCTTGCGCAGCAGGCGCACGCTGTTTACCAGGTCCGGGCTTTGCCCCGATTGCGAAAAGGCGAACACCGCCTGGCCGCTGACCCGCAGGGGCGCCTGCTGCATGGTCACCACCGACATCGGCAGCGAGGCCACGGGAATACCCACTTGCTGCATGGTCAGGTAGGCGAAGTAGCTGGCGGCGTGGTCGGAGCTGCCCCGGGCCACGGTCATTGCCACTTGTGGCGGCTGGCGGCGCAGGCGGCCGGCGACCTCGATCAGCGCCGGGTCCAGGTGCTGCAACTGGTTGCTCGCGGCCAGGTGCGAGGACAGCGCCTCTTCAAGCATTTTTGAAGTCAATGTCTTCTCCTTCGACCATGACGGCGGTCAGTGTGAGTGCCCGGTCCAGGCGCACGCTGTCGGCCCAGCTGCCAGGTTGCAGGCGGCCGCGTTCAGGGATGCCGAGGTAGTCGGCGGGAAATTGCGACAGGCGCTGCGAGGCTTCGGCCAGGGGCAGGCCGATCTTCACCAGATTGCGCAGGGCCTGGTCCATGGTCAGGGTGCTGCCAGCCAGCGTGCCGTCGGCCAGGCGCACACCACCCAGGCACTTGGTCACGGTGTGGCTGCCCAGCTTGTATTCACCGTCGGGCATGCCGGCAGCTGCGGTGGAGTCGGTAACGCAGTACAGGCATGGGATCGAGCGCAGGGCCACGCGCATGGCACCGGGGTGCACGTGCAGCAGGTCCGGGATCAGCTCGGCGTACTGGGCGTGGGCCAGGGCCGCGCCGACGATCCCCGGCTCGCGGTGATGCAGCGGGCTCATGGCGTTGTACAGGTGGGTGAAACTGGTGGCGCCAGCGGCGAGGGCCGCCACGCCTTCCTCGTAGCTGCCCAGGGTGTGGCCGATCTGCATGCGCACGCCGCGGGCGCTGAGTTCGCGGATCAGGCCGTCGTGGCCGGCGACTTCCGGGGCGATGGTGATCACGCGGATCGGCGCCAGCGCCAGGTACTGCTCCACTTCCGCCAGCAGTGCGGTGTGGGCGAAGTTGGGCTGGGCGCCAAGTTTGCCGGGGTTGATGTAGGGGCCTTCCAGGTGCACGCCGAGCACTCGGGCGCAGCCTTTGGGGCGCTGTTCGGCATAGCTGCCCAGTTGCTCCAGGACCTGGCGGATTTCCTCGCTGGGGGCCGTCATGGTGGTGGCCAGCAACGAGGTGGTGCCGAAGCGCAGATGGGTGCGGGTGATGGTCTGGAAGGCATCGCGGCCTTGCATGATGTCCTTGCCGCCGCCGCCGTGCACATGCAGGTCGATAAAGCCGGGCAGCAGGTAGGGCAGGTCGTTGTCCGCCGGATTGCAGGGGCTGCCTTCGATGGCGATCACCTTGCCGTCCTGATGCAGCAGACGGCCGCGGACCCAGCCTTGGGGCGTGAGGATATTGTCTTCGGACATGGCGTTTCTCTGGCTCCGGAAGCGGGTTCAGCGTCGCAGTTCAGCGACGAAGTCGTAGTAGTCGTTGCGGCAGTAGGTGTCGGTGACCTCGATCGGCGTGTTGTCTTCCAGGTAGCCGACCCGGGTCATCAGCAACATGGCGGTGCCGGGGGCGATGCCCACCAGGGCGGCGAATTCGTCCGAGGCATTGATCGCCTGGATGTGCTGCAGCGCCCGCACCACGGGCTTGCCGATGCCATCGAGGTATTCATAGAGCGAATCCCCGACCGCTTCCGGCTGGGCGATGATGCTGGCCGGCAGGGTGCTCATCTCGATGGCCATCACTGTGTCATCGGCTTTGCGCAGGCGCTTGAGCCGCGCCACCTTGTCGTTGGGCGACAGGCCGAGGCGGATCAGTTCTTCATGGGTGGGTGGGGTGAGGGTGCGTTCCAGCCATTGGGAGCCGGGCACGAAACCCTTCAGGCGCAGCATTTCGCTGAAGCCGGAGAGCCGCGACAGCGGTTGCTCCAGGCGCGGGGTGATGAAGGTCCCCGAGCCCTGGCTGCGGCGGATCAAGCCCTGTTCGAAGAGCACTTCCAGGGCCTTGCGCGCGGTGACCCGGGAGATCCCCAGCAATTCGCTGAGGTTGCGTTCCGACGGCAGTGCCTGCTCGGCTTTCCACTGGCCGGCATGGATTGCCGCTTCCAGGTTGCGAGCCAGTTGCAGGTACAGCGGAGTGGGTTGGGAGTCGTCGGGGCGCAGGGCCAGGAGGTGATTCATCTGTAGGTTTTCCGATGCGGTTATTAGGTTGTTGTCGCCCGGTAGTGCCGAAAAACTAATACCACTTAGATACCATGTCAACGCCACTGGTCTGCTGGAGGTGGCGTAAATCCAGCGTTTGCGGGGTGATTTGAAGGGTAAATGATTAAAGTGGTATTAGGCAGGTCTGACTGCCATCGCCATGGCGTCGAGTGGCGACCCCTTGCGGGTCGCCAAGTGGTATGGGCGCAGTGGAAGAGCTGGCGGGAGTAAAAATATTTTTTGCGGAAGGGAAATTAAGGGCGGATCTCGATCATGGTGCCGTCCTTGACCAGGCCCCAGACCTCGCGCATGTCGACGTTGCGCATGGCGATGCACCCGTCTGTCCAGTCCAGGGTATGGAAATACTGCTCCGGGAATTCTTCGGTGTCCGGGGTGCCGTGGATCATGATCATGCCGCCCGGATCCACCCCTTCGCGCCGCGAGCGGGCGGCATCGGTGATGTTCGGATAGGAGATGTGCATGGCCAGGTTGTAGCGGTCGCTGGTCTTGCGCCAGTCGAGCCAGTAGAGGCCTTCAGGGGTGCGCTTGTCGCCCTCCATGAGCTTGGGACCCTTGGGTTTCTTGCCCAGGGATATGCGGTAGGTCTTCAGTGGCTTGCCACCGTTGATCAGTTGCAGTTGATGGGCGGACTTGAGCACCAGGACCTTTTCGATGACCTTGCCGTCCAGGGTTTCCACGGTGGAGGCCTGGCACACAGCAACGACGGAACAGCACAGCAGGGCAAGCAACCAGCGCATTGACACGATATCCCCAGGCGCACACAGATCCCGTGCACGTTTTATTGTTTAACTGATGGCAGGCTGAGAGAGCGGCGGAATGGATTCGGAGCGCACTTCAAAGGCTGCGGCCCGCCGGTCAGCGAAGAAGCATTCTAAGGTACGGCCGACGGTGCGGAAAGCCAGCTCGGACCAAGGGATATCGGCTTCGTCGAACAACTGCACTTCCAGGCTCTCGGGGCCGGCGGCAAAGTCCAGGTCGGCGAGCTCCGCGCGAAAGAACACATGCACCTGGCTGATGTGCGGCACGTCGATCAGGGTGTAGATGCTCAGGCCGCGCACCCGGGCGCAGGCTTCCTCGTAGGTTTCGCGAATGGCCGCCTGTTCGATGGTCTCGCCGTTTTCCATGAAGCCTGCGGGCAGGGTCCAGTAGCCCAGGCGCGGCTCGATGGCGCGACGGCACAGCAGCACCTTGCCCTCCCAGGTGGCAAGGCAGCCGGCGACGATATTGGGGTTCTGGTAATGGATGGTCTGGCAGTGGTCGCAGACATAGCGCAGGCGCGAATCGCCTTCGGGAATGCGCTGGGTCACCGGGTTGCCGCACTGGCTGCAAAATTTCATGTGGGGTATCCGAAAAGGCTGGGGCTATCTTGGCGCGCCAGCCCCGTTGTCGGCAAGTTGTCGTTAAGCGACATGCCCGGGGGCGGGGGTTGGGCCGAAGATTGGATTGGTGCATGATGCACGGTAGCCAACAGATCGAGATGCCTCATGCTGGACGAGCTACTTCATCGGGTAAGCCACTACACGCCGCGTACGCTGGAGACCGACCGACGTTTTCCCGAGGCTGCGGTGCTGGTGCCCATCACCCGCAGCGAAGAACCGGAACTGGTATTGACCTTGCGTGCCAGCGGGCTGTCGACCCATGGCGGCGAGGTGGCTTTCCCTGGTGGCCGGCGCGATCCGGAAGATCCGGACCTGATCTTCACCGCGCTGCGCGAGGCCAAGGAGGAAATCGGCCTGCCGCCGGGGCTGGTGGAGGTCATCGGGCCTTTGAGCCCGCTGATTTCCCTGCACGGAATCAAGGTCACGCCTTACGTCGGGGTGATTCCCGACTATGTCGAATACCAGGCCAATGACGCCGAGATCGCCGCCGTTTTCAGCGTGCCCCTGGAGTTCTTTCGCCAGGACCCCCGTGAACATACCCATCGCATCGATTACCAGGGGCGCAGCTGGTACGTCCCCAGCTACCGCTTTGGCGAGTACAAGATCTGGGGCCTGACCGCGATCATGATCGTCGAGCTGGTCAACCTGTTGTACGACGCCGGAATCAGCCTGCATCGCCCGCCGAAAAACTATATCGATACCTGAAGCCATCACTTCGCATGGCATAAACCCGCGGCTGCCTGAGCCATGAGGACAATAAGATGAAATACCGCCTGGGCGACGCCCGAGTCGAGACCCATCCACAGAGCTGGGTTGCCCCGAATGCCACGCTGGTGGGCAAGGTCAAATTGGAGGAGGGAGCCAGCGTCTGGTTCAACGCCGTGCTGCGCGGGGACAACGAACTGATCCTGATCGGCAAGCACAGCAACGTCCAGGATGGCACGGTGATGCACACCGACATGGGCTTTCCCCTGACCATCGGTACCGGCGTGACCATCGGCCACAATGCCATGCTGCACGGCTGCACCGTGGGCGACTACAGCCTGATCGGCATCAACGCGGTGATCCTCAATGGCGCGAAGATCGGCAAGAACTGCATCATCGGCGCCAACTCGCTGATCGGCGAGGGCAAGGAAATCCCCGACGGTTCGCTGGTCATGGGCTCGCCAGGCAAGGTGGTACGGGAGTTGACCGAGCCGCAGAAGAAAATGCTCGAAGCCAGCGCCGCGCACTACGTTCATAATGCCCAGCGTTATGCCCGAGACCTGGTTGAGCAAGAACAATGACAGCCCCTGAAAGACCCGTCGCTTCGCCCTGCGTGAGCATCTGTGCCCTGGACGAGCAGGATATCTGCACCGGTTGCCAGCGCACGGTGGACGAGATCACCCGCTGGAGCCGCATGGACAACGCCGAGCGGCGTGCGGTCCTGGCCCTGTGCCATGAGCGGGCCAAGTCCAGCGGCTTGCTGTGGATGATCGGCTCCAGCTCGGCAAGTTGATCCGCTGGTTTCGCCAGCAAGCCGGCTCCTGCAATCTTGTGCAGGTGCCAGCGTGCTGGCGAAAGGGCTTCTTGGCCCAGCCCCGGGCCTGCAGTAACCTGTGCACCTTCCTGACAGGTACCCTTCGCCCCCATGTTCTTCCTGATCGCCTATATCAGCAGTGTCGTGCTGATCAACTACGCCTTTTCGTCTGCCCCGCATCTGGACATCATCTGGTCGGCCTGGGGCGGGTTGGTGTTTGTCCTGCGGGACATGGTGCAGACTCGTTTCGGCCACGGCGCCATCGTCGCGATGCTGGCGGCCCTGGTGCTGTCCTATGTGACCTCCGATCCGACCATCGCCCTGGCCAGCGCCACGGCATTCGCCGTCTCGGAATGCATCGACTGGCTGGTGTTCAGTATCACCAAGCGGCCCCTGCATGATCGTCTGTGGATCAGCTCGGCCCTGAGCATTCCCCTGGATACCTTCATCTTCTTCGGCATGATCGATGCCTTGACCCCTGGGGTGATCCTGACCGCCCTGGGTTCGAAGTTCGCCGGTGTCACCGTGGTCTGGCTGGCCATGGCCTGGCGTTTGCGCAAAGCGGCGTGCGCCGGCTGAGCCAAAGCCCGCGCTTCATGTAAAATGCCGCTCCCCATGGGTCGCCCGCCTGGCGCTCGGCCCTCGATGATCCGCTCCTTTGAGGACCTTCAGATGACTCGTATCGGAACTCCACTGTCGCCAACCGCGACCCGCGTCTTGCTTTGTGGCTGTGGTGAGTTGGGCAAGGAGGTGGTGATCGAGCTGCAACGCCTGGGTGTCGAGGTGATTGCCGTGGACCGCTACGCCAACGCTCCGGCGATGCAGGTGGCCCATCGCAGCCACGTGATCAACATGCTTGATGGCGCGGCGCTGCGGGCCGTGATCGAAGCCGAGAAGCCGCACTTCATCGTGCCGGAAATCGAAGCCATCGCCACCGCGACCCTGGTGGAACTGGAAGCCGAGGGCTTCACCGTGATCCCCACCGCCCGGGCCACCTCCTTGACCATGAACCGCGAAGGCATCCGGCGCCTGGCCGCTGAAGAGCTGGACCTGCCGACCTCGCCGTACCATTTCGCCGACACCTTTGAAGACTATTCCAAGGCCGTGCAAGACCTGGGCTTCCCGTGCGTGGTCAAGCCGGTGATGAGTTCCTCGGGCAAGGGCCAGAGCCTGCTGCGCAGCGTCGACGACGTGCAGAAAGCCTGGGACTACGCCCAGGAAGGCGGCCGTGCCGGCAAGGGCCGGGTGATCATCGAAGGCTTTATCGACTTCGACTACGAAATCACCCTGTTGACCGTGCGTCATGTGGGCGGCACCACCTTCTGCGCGCCGGTCGGCCATCGTCAGGAAAAGGGCGACTACCAGGAATCCTGGCAGCCTCAGGCCATGAGTCCCAAAGCCCTGGCCGAATCCGAGCGGGTGGCCAAGGCTGTCACCGAGGCCCTGGGGGGGCGCGGCCTGTTTGGCGTGGAACTGTTCATCAAGGGCGACCAGGTGTGGTTCAGCGAAGTGTCGCCGCGCCCACACGACACTGGCCTGGTGACCCTGATTTCCCAGGACCTGTCCCAGTTCGCCCTGCATGCGCGGGCCATTCTCGGCTTGCCGATTCCGCTGATCCGCCAGTTCGGCCCTTCGGCTTCGGCGGTGATCCTGGTAGAAGGCACATCCACCCAGACCGCCTTCGCCAACCTCGGTGCCGCCCTGAGCGAGTCGGACACTGCGCTGCGCCTGTTCGGCAAGCCGGAAGTCAATGGCCAGCGCCGCATGGGCGTAGCCCTGGCGCGTGACGAGTCGATCGAAGCCGCCCGTGCCAAGGCGACCCGTGCTGCGCAAGCGGTGGTAGTCGAGCTGTAAAGCCCTTATCGACAGTGGGCCACTTCATTCTGACTGATAGTGGGAATATATTTCCCTCGGTTGTGACATGAATAGTGGCCTGCTGTTCCTGCCTATCAATATGTACATATTCAATGTTCAGGTAGTGTCTGAATGCTGGATGGTGTCTCAATGAATATCTAGTTACTTTAGTATGGACAACAATATGTTCCATTCTAAGTGTCCAGGCGTAATAACCCTCAGCAAAGAAACCTGAGTTCTACAGGGCAGAGAAGCTATGTGTGCTTGATTCTGCCTGCTACGAAGCAAGCGTGCCGAGATAGCGCAAGCATGTTTTCTTGCTTCATAATCTTTGGATAGCCGATTGAACTGCTTTTTAAGGTGCCTGCTTTTTGAGTGGTCCGCATCCAGCATAGGTGTTCTCGAGTAAAATTAATAACCAGAAAATTCTCGTATATATATAGAAAATTCTTGCATATTTTTTTGGGATATTCGTGAATTATAGACGCGCTTGCTAACGGCAGATCCCCCTAGTCTCAACTCATCCGAACAACTGGGCTCTAGAGTTAATCATACTTCACTTTAACGACTGTGCTGTTGGGGTTTTTATATGGCGGCCAGGAGTTTTGGGTATGTAATGGTTGAATTAAGTGCTTTGGAATCTTGGTAGTTCCTTCATGAAAAAACGGTTGATCTAGATGGGGTCTCCGGCTTGATTTTTTGTGTCTAATGCAATTTAAGTATTGTGGCGGTAGTTAACTAGCGTCTTGTTTTCAATGTTCTTTCTTCTTTTTTAAGTTAAACATTGGATGGGAAAATTGTTGTAGGTATGGATGGTTTAATTACAGATTCTAACAAGTTAAAGGAGCGAAAAGAGCATCTGTATCCAGCGTATCCAAGGTACGGAAGTGTCTTGGATGCTTTGATTTTTTAGTTATATATAGTTGGTTTTTTACAATTTTTTGTGCGGATTCCCTTGTGGTCGGTTATGATCTGACTGATTAGTCCTATCAGTGATCCATCATCGAGGGTCAGGAACGAGTCGGAATGGCAAGCGACCAGCCGGCAAAATTTGAATGCTGCATCAAGACTTCCGGTGGTCCGGGAGGTCTTAGCGAAAGGAATAGCGCTCGTGAATCTTATTCCCGTAATCATGTCTGGCGGTGTGGGCAGCAGGCTTTGGCCTGTGTCTAGGGAACTCCACCCCAAACTATTCATGCCTCTTCCAGATGGCCAGAACCTGATCCATAAAACCTTCGTGCGCGTCTCTAGTCTGGAGGGCGTATTGGAGGTGATGACGGTGACCAACAACGAGTTGTTCTTCAAGACTGAGGACGAGTATCTACGCACGGGAAAAGCGTGCTCTGCGCAAAGTTTCATCCTCGAACCTTTTGGCCGAAACACCGCGGCGGCGGTAGCAGCAGCGGCGACTCAACTGAATGACATCCATGGGGCGGATGCTCTGATGTTGGTTTTGGCGGCAGATCACCTGATTACGGATCAGGCAGCTTTTGCCGAGTCGGTTAAAAAAGCGCAGGTGCTGGCAGCAGAAGGCTGGCTGGTGACCTTCGGCGTCAAGCCCCAATACCCTGAAACAGGTTTCGGTTACATCCAGGCCGATAGCAACTCTCCGCTGAGCAACGGATTCAAGGTTCAACGTTTTGTCGAGAAACCCGATCTTGAGACTGCCAAGGAATACATGGCAGCGGGGAGTTATTACTGGAATTCGGGCATGTTCTGTTTTCGCGTAGGCACACTACTTGAGGAGTTAAGTGCTCACGCTCCCGACATCCTTGATGCCGTACGTACCACTCTTGAACATTCTCGCTTCAGCGAGGGAGAGCAGCATCGCTGTGTGCGTCTGGACGGAGAGTACTTTGCCAAGGTCGCGGATATCTCCATCGACTACGCGTTGATGGAGCGATCGGACAGAGTGGCAACCGTGCCTTGTGATATTGGCTGGAGCGATATCGGTTCCTGGAGTGCCATGAGCGAGTTGACTCCCGCAGATGCCAGCGGTAATCGCCTGGAGGGCGAAGTCCTTGTTCACCAGGCCAACGGCAACTTCGTGCAGAGTCCTGAGCGTCTGACCGCGCTGGTCGGCGTCAAGGATCTCATCGTCGTCGTTACTCCTGATGCAGTCCTGGTCTCTCACAAAGACAGCGCTCAGGAGGTCAAGCAGATTGTCGCTCAATTGAAAAAGAGTGGTCATGACGCTCATCTGACTCACCGCACTGCCCAGCGCCCTTGGGGTACTTACACCACGCTTGAAGAGGGGGAGCGTTTCAAGATCAAGCGCATCGTGGTAAAGCCAGGGGCTTCCCTTTCGTTACAGATGCATCATCACCGCAGCGAGCATTGGGTCGTGGTCAGTGGCATGGCGCGGGTGCTCAATGATGAGAACGAGATGTTACTCGATACCAATGAGTCCACCTTCATCCGTGCAGGGCGCAAGCATCGCTTGGAAAACCCAGGCGTGATCGATCTCGTACTGATCGAAGTACAGAGCGGCTCCTATCTTGGTGAAGATGACATCATTCGTTTTCAGGATATTTACGGTCGCGCTGGAAGCGAGAAGAACTTATAGAGTAAATATGCAGTGCTGCTATATAAAGTCCAGTGCTGCAGTCTATTAAGGCTTAAAAATCATATTTGGTTTGTGTGATGGCTTTATTGTTTGAATGAATCATTAAGCTATTGGTGGGCGGGGCTTGAATCTCAAGTCGTATATATATTATGTCTGGAAGACTTAAGTGTTTTTGTGACAAATGAGGAAGCCTGCAGATGCAAGACGCGGTTAAAGCGCTATGGGGCTATCGAGGATTCATATCTGGTAGTGTCAAGCGTGAGTTTCAATCAAAGTATCGTAACTCCCTGCTGGGGGTCGCATGGACAGTTCTTCAGCCCCTTGCGATGATCATCGTATATACCGTGATTTTTTCCCAAGTCATGCGCGCCAAGTTACCTGGCGCAGAAAGCCTATTCGGTTACAGTATCTATCTCTGCGCAGGGATACTTACGTGGGGCTTTTTCAGTGAGATTGTGGGGCGTGCGCAAAATATTTTTATCGAGAACGCCAATCTTCTTAAGAAACTCAGTTTTCCTCGGCTTTGTCTTCCCGTGATCCTGGTTCTCAGCGCCTGCTTGAATTTTACGATAATTTTCACTTTGTTTACTGCCTTTCTGTTGATAAGTGGCCAATTTCCAGGGTGGGTGTTCGTCGCTTTATTTCCAGTTTTTTTGATCCAGATCCTATTCTCTGTCGGGCTGGGTATTACGCTTGGTGTTTTGAATGTGTTTTTTCGAGATGTCGGCCAATTATTTGGTGTGGTGCTGCAGTTCTGGTTCTGGTTAACGCCTATAGTTTATCCCGCGAGTATTCTACCAGCAGCGGTAAAATCTCTGATGGAGTTCAATCCAATGGCTTCTTTTATTGGCGCCTATCAAAAAATTTTAGTTTATGGGCAATGGCCGGTATGGGGGACCCTCTGGTTTCCTGCCTTACTGAGTATCTGTTTATGTGCCTGGGCTTTACGCTTGTTCAGGAAGCATTCAGGTGAGCTGGTGGATGAACTCTGATGGGGAGAATTATCGTTCGAAACTTGGGCAAGGCCTACAAGCAATACCCTTCGCGTTGGGCACGCCTGTCTGAGTGGATAATTCCGTATCGAAAACCCCGGCATGTTTTGAAGTGGGTGCTGCAGGACTTGAATTTTGAAGTGCATCCAGGAGAGGCCTTTGCCATCGTTGGAATCAATGGTGCTGGTAAGAGCACCCTGCTCAAGATGATCAGCGGTACCACCCAGCCAACTACTGGAAGCGTCACTATCACTGGTCGAGTGGCAGCCTTGCTTGAGTTGGGGATGGGATTTCATCCCGATTTTACAGGGCGCCAGAATGTGCTTATGTCCGGACAGTTATTGGGCTACAGCAGCGAAGAAATATCTGAATTGATGTCGGCGATAGAGACTTTCGCTGAAATAGGGGATTACATTGACCAGCCAGTACGGGTTTACTCCAGCGGAATGCAGGTGCGTTTGGCATTCAGTGTGGCTACCGCAATAAGACCATCAGTATTGATTGTTGATGAAGCACTGGCTGTTGGTGACATAGCTTTCCAGAGGAAGTGCTTTGCACGGATTGAAGAGTTCAGGAAGCTTGGAACTACATTGCTTTTTGTAAGTCACGATCTAGAGACAATAAAGAAACTGTGCGATAAGGCGGTATTTTTAAATCAAGGAAGTATCCAGTGCCAGGGAGCTCCAAAAGCGGTATGTGCCGAGTATGAAAAAGTCATCTTCGGGGTCGAATGCCCAAGTGATGGGGCGGTGGAAGTAAATGCCTGCAAATATGACGGAGCACTCTCCGTTTCCGCCTGTGAAGAGTACGGAGACTCTGCTGTAGTTATTTGTGGTTATCGCATTGAAGATTCCGAAGGGAATAAGGCCAATGTGTTTTCTGGTGGAAGTCGGATAATAATTACATATACGCTTTTCTTTAACGAAGAAGTGATGGATCCGATTGTTGGCATGATGCTGAAAACTCGAGAAGGCGTTTGTATATATTATATTGATACGAAGATTTTACGGCTTCATCCTGGTGGTTTCGGTGCTGGGCAAAAGTGCGATGTGAAGATAGTTCTCGAAAATAACCTCACCCCGGGAAGTTATTTTTTAAATTTTTCAATAAGAACAGAGATGGGTGATAAACAAGCAGTCCACCATCGTATGCTTGATGCCGCAATCATAACAGTAAACCCGCGGCACGCTGGTAAATATCCAGGTGGTTTGACTGATTTAGACGCAAAAGTTAATTTTTTGAGATGAGTTTAGATATGCAATCAGAAAAAAGCGTCATGATCCACTCCATGTTTCGGACTGGAAGTACCTATATTTTCAATGTGTTCAGGCGCTCTAAATCAGGATTTTGGTGTTATCAGGAACCACTGAATGAGGCTCTTGCTGATCTCTCGCCTGATGCTATGTGGCGTCAACAGGGAATGGGTGAGGCGCGGACATCCATAAATAGGCACCCAGAGTTGGATCGCCCATATTTCTGGGAGTTTTCACACTGCCCAGATGTTGTGGAGTCGCTATACAAGAAAGAATTTGAGTTCAACAGGTTTTTCTTGGAAGCCGAAGCAGATGAGCCAGATCTGCTGAGATACATCAAAGCTTTAGCTACGGCAGCGTGTGGGCGGCCGGTATACCAGTTCTGTAGATCAGTCGGCAGGATGGGCTGGTTCCGGCGCCAGTTCGATGCGACTCATCTATATCTGTGGAGGAATCCATGGGATCAGTGGTGGTCCTATAAGGTAGATAGTTATTTTGATAATACTTTATTAAGCGTATATTCCAGCAAAAATTTGCCTATTTTTTTTAAAAATCTAAAAGAACACTCCGGACTCATTAAGCTTAAATGCCCTGATGCTCTGGAAGGTGTTTACGATTATGAAAATGACGTTCCGTTAATTTCGGATTCGCAGTTGAGCTATTTTCTATTTTATGGACTTTGGGTGTACGGGCTTGTTTCGAGCCGAGAGTGTGTGGACGAATATATAAATATAGATTCACTTAGCCAGTCCCCCGAGTATCGTCAACGCCTTATCGAACGACTTGCTGAGCATGGGTTGAGCGGAATCGAATTCGATGACGCGAGAGTGGCGCAGATTGGTTATGAGGAACGGGATCGAGATTTCTTTACCCCAATAGAGAATAGAGTCCATCAGGTGCTGATGTGCAGTGGCTATGCACAGGAAGATATCGATTGGTTACTTGAGCAGAGAAAAGCTCATGAACCAAATATCCCTGTGGCATCTGCTGGGCAGCAGGTGATTGCGCTGAGACACCTATATCTACGAAGCGGAGAGTCTGTCTCGGAACTTAAGAGAAAGCAGGCTGCAGTTTTGAATAAGGTCACAGACCTAGAGCAAAAAGTAGCTGACTTGGAGATGCAACTGCAGCGTGAAGAAAAGAAAGCGGTTTCCGCAGAGCGTGATAGGTCTGAGTTGGAGGGACAGCTGATACACAGCAGATATGAGTTCGAGAAGGTACTAAAAAGTACTTCATGGAGGATCACCGCGCCATTGCGTTATTTGCGAAATGCAGATTTTAGGTTTATGCAGGACGGACAAGGAAAGCTTCCTGATGCTGGGGGAATGAAGCTGGAAGGCGGCCGACCTATGTTTTCTCCGCTAAATATATCGTGTTCCCCGGAATGTTCGAATATTTTGAATTCAAGTATCGAACATCGCCGAAAAGCATTTCTTGAATGGCTCGAGGAAAATACACAAACTCAATATGATCTCGATCATAAGCTTCGCTTCTGGGAAACTTATTTACGGCTTGATGAGTTTCTGAGTCCTACTACCAAGATTGTCGAGCTTGGAGGAGAGTCAAAAATAACTAACTACCTTAAGGGTGAGTTGGGGTTGTCTGTAGATGTATATGGCCAAGACTTGCGGTATGAGTTCGATGTTGAAAGTTCCGTCTATGATTTGGTCTTGTGTCTCGAAGTGATTGAGCATATCAAAGATCGTACTGAAACGCAGGGTATAAATGAAGTTGCGATGTTTACTCGGTCGGGAGTGCGCAACGTATTTGCTGAAAGTAGTCGTGTTTTAAAAAGAGAGGGTCTATTGTTTATGACGACCCCGAACGCCTGCGGCGTTGATTCGATTGCAAAGTTGTTCCTTTATCAGTCACCACAAATTTATGCACCTCATGTGAAGGAGTATGCGGCTCAGGAACTCCAGCAACATGCTGAAGAACATGCTTTTGAGTTGGTTGCTTTTAGCACTGCTAATGTGTGGAATCCTCATCCAGCTATTGAGCGTAGTAAAGTTATGGATATTCTGCGTGAACATGAAATACCAACTGATCATCGTGGTGATGATATGTTTCTTGTCTTTAGAAAGAAGTGAAGGCTTTTCATGATTCTGGCACGGGTTAAAAGTTATATTAAACGGCTCATTAATTGGTGGCGTCGTCGGCGTGATGTTGCGGCGCGCGTTTCTCGACTCGAAAGCGAAGTGCAATCGCTGCGTACCCGGATAGAGGTCATGAGTGCTTTCTACGAGCGTAGGCTCGATGCAGCTATTCATGCCCTGATGGAAAGAGAAAGCAAACCGGGATGCAGTCAGTATAAAAGTGAACTGGATAGCTCAAAGAGCACCCAATGATATGAGTCGGCGAGCACTTCAAGTTTGTTATTACCCTATCCGAAATCCAATTGCTGGAGGACAAATTCGTGCTACGCAACTGGCAAACCTGATTGAGGGCATGGGCTACAAACGTGAGTTCATGGGGATATATCCACATCGTGTTGATGGCTGGGTAAGTGACTTCCCCATAGGGCAAGTAGCCAATGATTGGGTTTTCAGTGTGCCACATGATTTTGAAATGCGGCTCACTGACGCTGTCATCGCTGATATCGATTTTTATAATAAAATCTTGAAGCAGGCCAGTGCTTATGATCCGGATCTATTATGGCTGGAACATCCATTTTTGTGGCCGATTTTTAAAACCTGGGCATGTTCTCGTCATGACCGCATGAAGGTTGTTTATAGCAGCCATAATGTCGAGTGGGCCATGAAAGAGCAACTTTTGAAGCGTCATGAGGTATTTGATAATTATTGTGTGCAGCGAATATACACTACTGAGCGGGATCTACTTCTGAGTGCTCATGGGGTTTTATGTTGCAGCGAGGATGACCAGAAGACCTATGCGTACCATGGAAGGAAAGATGCTCTAGTTATCCCAAATGGTTCAAGTTGTCCAGAAATCAGTGAGGAGAACTTGGGGGAGCCGAGCTTAATGGGGGGGCTGGACATATCAGAGGGTAAAGTTGTCCTGGTTTTTATAAGTTCTTACCACGAGCCGAATTGGTTTGGACTACGAGACCTTGTTCTTTCCCATATGGTTTCAGGTGGGCTGTTGGAGAATTCGCTTCTTATCTTGATGGGCGATATATGCCGACTGTATGAGGATTGGTGTGCGAGCACGGGGCATAGAATTTCCGGGGTGCATTGTGTAGGGCGAGTCACTGACGAAGAAAAAAGCAGCTACTTCAAAACCGCGGATATTGCGGTTTTGCCCATTACTGATGGTGGTGGAACAAACTTGAAAACGGCTGAAGCACTACTCTCATGCCGTGCGGTAGCTGCCACTAGCATCGCATTTCGTGGTTTTGAACGCCATATGACATTGCCTGGTGTTTTCTGCTCTCCAGTCGAGGGTTTCGCTAGCGCACTTTTCGAGGCGATGTCCTTCGTCAAGGAAATGGGGACCCGGTCAAAAATGGAGCTGGCATGTGCTGCTCGCCATGATCAAGTTGAAGACTGTCGTTGGCCTGAAATAATCCGTAATGGAAAAAAGTTCTCTGAAATTTTAGATAAACAATAGTTGCCTTCCAATAATGGTGAAGTCTTAAACTAAGGGAGTGCGATATCCGATGCTAAGCAGGCTTCGCGTGCCATCTATACAGAGTTGGAGTAACGCGATGAACTGGAAATGTATGCAGGGATAGTTATTGCTACATCAGGTTTGGTTTTGTACCGACCCTTCATATAAAAAATGGGGACTTGGAGTGCCTGGCGTGGTGGCTTTGTCCGCCTGAAATTAATTGGAGTTTTATAATGATTTACTTTTTATCTCCATTGCCCCCTAAACAAACGGGTACCGCAGATTACATAATGCAGCTTCTGTTTGACTTGGAGTGCGATCTGGGAAGTAAAGTTCGTCAGAATATAACGCTTTTAGATAAGGCTCCAAGTGCCGATGGGCTGAATGAACTTCGAGGGAAGGGCTGGCTCGCCGAAGATATTTCCGATGTGGTTTTTTGCGATACAGATGTAGTGATTCTATTCCTTGCATCAAACGAATTTCATCGTTGGGTATGGGAGGTGCTCGCCGAGTCCAACCTTCCTAATGTTGTTGCGGTAGTACACGATTTAACAGCCTTTCCAATGCTTAGATCTATGGCAAGAGACCCAAATAGTTCTTTCTCTCGTGAAGATGAGATTCTGGCATTACAGTTCGAGTTTGGTATGCAAGCGGAGTGGATGGCGGATAACTTCGACAATTTACCTGAAACATCACGTTATTTTCTTATGGGGCAAGGTATAACGCTTTCCCGGGCAGATATAGTGGTTGTTCATTCAAAGTATGCACGATTACGCTTGGTTTCTGAGGCGATAAAAGGAGTGCAGTTGCCCACTATTCTAGTGTATGACCATCCGCGACCAAGAGTATTTGAAGTTTCTCCCCTTACTACAGGTCCGGCTGAGGGGGGTTTTTGTGTAGGGTCTATTGGGTTCTATAGTGACATCAAAAGAAATGAGATTTTGCTCGAGGCATTTGGGGCTTTTGCACGTTCTCTGTCGGCAGCAGATAGAGCGCGTGTTGAACTAGTGTTTGTGGGGAAGATTGATGGGGACCTACGTTTTGCCGCGGAGCAGATTATTGAGCGTTGGCAAATCAAGGAGCTAGTCAGGTTCACCGGCTATGTAGAAGAGGAAGTTCTGCAGGCTTGGCAAAATCGTATCGATTTACAAATGAACTTGAGATTCCCTTCGTGTGGAGAAACATCCGGGACTCTTGCCCGTGCCCAAGTCATGGATAAACGTGTAGTTTGCTCAAGTTTTGCAGCCTTCCATGAGGAAAATGCTACTTGGAAAATAAGTGTAGATCCGCTTAGGGAGTTTCCGCAATTGCTTGAGGTAATAGAAAAGGAGTTTTTACTTTGGAGGGATAAAGTTGCGCCGTCAGGGATCCGTGAAGAGCATATTTCTAAAAAGTTGGCCTTTTCAAGGTTAGTGTCGCTTCTGCTTGATGGTAATTATTTAATGGGAAAGGGCAAGGGCTCCCTTTCCGAATTGGTAATCATTAATGAAGAATTGGTGCGATGAGAATTGGTGTTGATGCGAGTTCTATCTCCGGGGATATAACTGGAATTGGCCGCTACACGTTGGAACTGCTCAATCGACTAGTGATGATGGGACACGAGTGGTTTCTATATTCGAGTGACGATGTCAGTTCCAAGGTTCCGGTAGGGGGCGAGGTTAGTTTCAGGGTCTCGGAAAAATTTGGGCGTATTCCCAATCTATTTAATGCCCAGTCTTTTTTTCCTTTTTATGCTTGGAAGGACAGGGTTGACGTGTTCTGGTCTCCGACACATCGACTACCTTTTTTTTTGAGCAAACGTATTGCTAGTGTAGTTACTGTTCATGATTTGGTCTGGAGGTACGCACCGGCAACAATGCATCCGGTTAATAGGCGTATGGACTCTTTTTTCATGCCGCTCGCAGTTCACGCAGCTGACCGGGTAATCGCGGTTTCTAAAAGTACGGCGTCGGATTTGAGCGTAGAGTTTCCAAATCATGTGGCGAAGATAAGGGCTCTTCAATTGGGAAGTTCTTTGCCCTCTGGAGAGGAGCAACTGGGTCTCTTAGAGTCCACCGGCATAAATTACCCATATTTTCTGTTTGTTGGGACCCTGGAACCTCGCAAGAATCTTTCTCGATTGATTGAGGCTTTCTCTCTCTTACCGTTACGTATTAGAAATGGACGTAAGTTGGTCGTGGCTGGTGGTGGTGGTTGGGGAGGGATCGATGCAAGCAATATCGCGAAGAGGTTTTGTGTTGAAGATGATGTCGTTGTACTTGGCTATGTAAGTGAGGCACAGCTATCAGCTTTGTATCGAAATGCGTTGTTTTTAGCAATGCCATCTCTCTATGAAGGCTTCGGCCTTCCGCTTCTGGAGGCGATGGCCAACGGCGTACCGGTTCTTACCTCTAACTGCTCTTCGATGCCGGAGGTCGCGGGACAGGCGGGGATCTTGGTTGATCCCACTAACCTGGCATCAATTGTGAACGGGTTGGCTCAACTATTGGACGATGAGGCTGGTCGGAAACGCCTGGCTGGATTGGCGGTATCTGTAGCGGGCCATTTTAGCTGGGACTCGACAGCAATGGAGACACTTGCCGTCTTTGAAGAGGCCTTTATGAGTCGTAAAAAACGCAATTCGCAATGTTAGGCCTGTAAATGAAAGTATTGCATTTTTATAAGACTTCATACCCAGATACCATGGGCGGGGTTGAACAAGTAATTAATCAAATTGCCCGTGGCGCCAAAAGATTGGGTGTTGAAACCGATGTTCTGTCACTGACCTCTGAAAGATTGCCGCGCTCATTTGAGGTAGATGGTTATACAGGGCATCGAGCCAGGATGGACTTGCAGGTGGCCTCGACTGGATTCTCCGCTTCTGCTTTTTTCAGATTTGCGAAACTTGCTAAGGAAGCGGATATAGTTCATTACCATTTTCCTTGGCCGTTCATGGACTTGGTGCATTTTGCCACCCGTGTCAAGAAGCCAACAATTGTAACTTATCATTCCGATATAATTAGGCAGAAAAATTTGTTGAAAATTTATCGGCCATTGAAGTTAAAATTTTTGGGGGATGTTCAACATATAGTAGCAACCTCTCCTAATTACTTTGAAACTAGCGATGTTCTAAGGAGGTATTCTGACAAAGTCAGTGTTATCCCGATTGGCTTGGATAAATTAAGTTACCCTTCTGTGCCACCATCATTGCTCGAGGCTTGGCGTGAAAGAGTCGGATCTAAATTTTTCTTGTTTGTCGGGGTTATTCGTTACTATAAAGGCTTGCATATACTGATGGAGGCTGGCCAAGGGTTGAACCACCCCATTGTCATTCTTGGTGCGGGGCCTATCGAATTAGAGTTAAAGGCCCAGGCTGAAGCTCTCGGTTTGTGCAATGTTCACTTTTTGGGGCAACTGCCAGACGAAGACAAGGTTGCATTGCTTACGCTTTGCTACGGAGTGGTATTTCCATCCCATTTGCGCTCCGAGGCTTTCGGTATCTCGCTGCTCGAGGGAGCAATGTATGGAAAGCCAATGATTTCAAGTGAGATTGGTACCGGTACTACATTCATCAATATTCATGGGGAGACCGGTATGGTTGTGCCTCCTAGTGACGCAGGGGCCTTGCGTCAGGCCATGAACTATCTTTGGGACAACCCCGTGCATGCCGCAAATATGGGGGAAAACGCTGAAAAGAGATATTGGGAACATTTTACTGCGGAGCAGATGGTTCGATCATATGTGGGCTTGTACTCGGAGCTGATAGCGACGTTTCACTCTAGATAAAATAAAGGCGTATTGAGCTCTTGGTGGTTAAACGATAGCAAGGGTTCAAGAACCTTGCCAATTTAATGACCGTTTGTTTTTATGTACTCGCTTGGTTATCAGGAAGAGTGGTTTTTCAAGTCGAGATACTCCAGGATTTTTTGTACTCCGGTTGCTATGGCCTCTTCCTGTGTATTGATCCGGATGTCTGGATTGATGGGCACTTCATAAGCCGAGTCTATGCCGGTGAAGTTCCTGATCAACCCAGATCTGGCTTTGTCGTACAGGCCTTTGGGGTCTCTTCGTTCACATTCGACCAAGGGGGTATCAACAAATACCTCTATGAATCTATCGGTAGAAATTACTTCCCTGGCCATGGCTCGGTCACGTTGGAATGGAGAAATGAACGCGGTGATCACGATAACACCAGCATCTACAAATAATTGAGCGACCTCGGCAACTCTTCGGATATTTTCCTCGCGATCGATATCGCTGAAACCTAGATCGCGACATAGCCCCATTCGAACATTATCGCCGTCCAGGAGATAAGTATGATGTCCAAGTTCAAACAGAGCCTGTTCAAGGGCATTTGCCAGTGTTGATTTACCCGCACCGCTCAATCCGGTAAACCATATAACTGCCGGCCGCTGCTTTTTCAGGTTGGCTCGAGCGTGTGCATTCACCGTGGAATATTGAAATACCAACTCTTGAGTCATGCGTTATTCATCCTTAGAAACGTCCTGGACAGTTATGCCTCTATACCTGGGCTCATGCCGAATATAAAAATTCACATTCAGTGAAGGCTATCTCGGAAGCTCTGGTTGGAGCTTGTCCAGAGGGACAGTTCGGTCGTTATCGATAGCTGAGCACTATCTTTTAACAGGAGTATTCAATATTTGCCATGTCGCGGTTTAATTGTTTGCGAAGTGGCCATCGATCTCATAGCTAGCAGGTGGATTTTTATAGCGGAGTGACTTATGCAGAGGCAGCCTGCGGCGGCTAAGAGCTGACCGGTCAGAGTGACGTGTATATGGAAACATCAGCATTCGAGTTCAGGTGAATTTTTTCATTCATTGAAGGGCTCGTTCCCACGCTCTGTCTGGGTGGGAACGATTTATTTCTTCAGATTTTGTTCAAATCGTTATTGCGCGTTTCCTTCAGGCACAGCACCGCGATCAGGCTCAGGATCGCCGCCCCTGAAACATACCCCCCAACCCAGCTCAAACCGCCCATCGTCACCAGTTTCTGGGCGAAGAACGGCGCGGCCGAAGCTCCGACGATGCCCCCCAGGTTGTACGCCGCCGAAGCGCCGGTATAGCGCACGCGGGTCGGGAACAGTTCCGGCAGCAGGGCGCCCATCGGGGCGAAGGTGACCCCCATCAGGAACAGTTCGATGCACAGGAACAGCGCCACGCCGGCGGTGGAACCCTGGGTCAGCAGGGGTTCCATGGTGAAGCCGGACAGAATCGCCAGCACGCCGCCGACAATCAGCACCGGCTTGC
The DNA here is from genome assembly GCF_032424515.1 of Pseudomonas sp. JV245A. Lineage (NCBI taxonomy): Bacteria > Pseudomonadati > Pseudomonadota > Gammaproteobacteria > Pseudomonadales > Pseudomonadaceae > Pseudomonas > Pseudomonas sp. JV245A. Next base: position 41,886 of record NZ_VYKE01000025.1, on the reverse strand, counting down.
GCCCGAAGCGGTCGCTGGCCCAGGCCGACAGAGGCGTGGCCGCGGCCATGAACAGCACGGCGAAGCACAGCAGGCCGAGGAAGGTTTCCCGGCTGTAGCCCAGGGTAGCGACGCCGTAGCTCAGGGAAAACACCGTGGAGATGTAGAACAGGGCGTAGCACACCACCATCGACGCGGCGCCGAGCAGTACCGGTAGCCAGTACTGGCTGAAGAGTTCCACCAGTGGCATCTTCACCCGTTCCTGGCGTGCCACGGCGTTGGCAAAGACCGGGGTTTCGTGCAGCTTCAGGCGCACGTACAGGCCCACCATCACCAGGGCGGCGCTGAGCAGGAAGGGAATGCGCCAGCCCCAGGAGCGGAACTGCTCGTCATCCAGGCCCATGGCCAGGGCCAGGAAGAGGCCGTTGGCAGCGAGAAAACCGATGGAGGGGCCCAACTGCGGGAACATGCCGAACCAGGCGCGCTTGCCTTCTGGTGCGTTCTCCGTGGCCAGCAGCGCGGCGCCGCCCCACTCGCCACCCAGCCCCAGGCCCTGGCCGAAGCGCAGCACGCAAAGCAGGATGGGCGCCCAGGCGCCGATGCTGGCGTAGCCTGGCAGTACGCCGATCAGGGTGGTGCACACGCCCATCAGCAGCAGCGAGGCAACCAGGGTCGACTTGCGTCCAATACGGTCGCCGAAGTGGCCGAACAGTGCCGAGCCCAGGGGGCGGGCAAGGAAGGCGATGCCGAAGGTCAGGAACGCCGAGAGCATCTGGGCGGTGCCGGAGGTCTGGGGAAAGAATACCGGCCCTATCACCAGTGCGGCGGCGGTGGCGTAGACGTAGAAGTCGTAGAACTCGATGGCGGTGCCGATAAAGCTGGCAGTGGCCACCCGCGAGGCGGAATTGCTCGGTTGGGCAGGCGTGGTGGCGCTGTAGGCGGTGCTGGTCGTCATGTGGTTATCCCTGACAGTCTGTGCTCCGGTGGAGCGAATTATTATGGTCGAGCACCCAGGGATGTGGGTTTGGCGCGGTCGTCCCTCGGGATGGGAGTGACGTCGAACAGAAGGGCTGGTTATCGGCAGGTTTGCGCTGGGTGCGGGTAGCACGCGGGTCTGCACAGGGCTTGGGTAAGCGGATCGATTATAGAAAGGCGGCTAACGATTCAACAAGGGGCTTGGCGGCTGCCGGGCTGGCGAGAAGGTTTTCGACCTTCAGGGGCGCCATTGGCTGCGGCGGCAGGCGATCAGATGCGGGCGGGGACGCTGCTGGTGTGCCAGATCAGTACGCGGCTGACGCGGTTTTCCTCGGTTTCGAGGATTTCCAGGCGGTAGCGGCCGATTTTCAGGCACACCGCGCTGTCGGGGATGGTTTCCAAGGCTTCGGTGACCAGGCCGTTGAGGGTCTTGGGACCGTCGCTGGGCAGGTGCCAGCCCAGGCTCTTGTTCAGCTCGCGGATCGATGCCGCACCTTCCACCACATAGCGGCCATCGGCCTGGGGGTGGATGTGCGGGTTGTCCAGGCTGTGCTCGCTTTCGAGCTCGCCGACGATTTCTTCGAGGATGTCTTCCAGGGTGACGATGCCCAGCACTTCGCCGTATTCGTCCACCACCATGCCCAGGCGCCGTTGCTGCTTGTGGAAGTTGAGCAGTTGCAACTGCAACGGGGTGCTTTCCGGGACGAAGTAGGGCTCGTGGCAGGCCGCCAGCAGGGCGTCCTTGGTCAGGCTGGCGTCCGGCAGCAGGTGACGGATCTGCCGGGTGTTGAGCACCGCTTCGACCTGGTTGATATCGCTGTGGAACACCGGCAGCCGTGTGCGTCTGTTCAGGCGCAGTTGGGCGATGATGTCCTCGATCGGGTCGTCCAGGTTGATGCCGTCCACTTCGCTGCGGGGCACCAGGATGTCATTGACGGTGATGTTGTCCAGGGCGTGGATGCCGGACAGGGCATGTGGCTCCTGTGGCGTGGGCTCGTCGTCCAGTAGCGCCGGGTCGTCGTCACTGTGCTTGACCGCGCCGGCCTTGCGGGCAAACGGGCGCAGCAGCAACTGGCTGAGGGTGTCGAGCAGCCAGGCCAGGGGATAGACGATTTTCATCGGGATGAGCAGCAGGCTGTTGCCAAAGCCCAAGGTACCTTCCGGGTAGCGCACGGCCAGGGCCCGCGGCAGGTATTCGGCCAGCACCAGCAGGGCGCAGGTGCTGATCAGGCAGGCCAGCCAGGGGCCATTTTCCGCCCAGTAGAACAGCGCCAGCAGGGTGCTGATGATCACCGCCAGGACCCGGCACAGGGTATTGCACAGGATCAGGCTTTCCTTGGGGAAGGCCAGGCGTGCCTGGGACTTGTCGCCATTGCGCGAGTTGCCGCGCAGGGTCAGCAGGTGCTGCTGGGCGGCATCGATAGCGGTGAACAGGCCCGACCAGACGATGAGCAGGGCGATTACCGCGAGCATGGGCCCGGTGGGCAGGGAATCGGTCATGGCCGGTCGTCAGATGTGCAGGATGTATTCACGAACCAGCTTGCTGCCAAAGTAGGCCAGCATCAGCAGGCAGAAACCTGCCAGGGTCCAGCGAATTGCCTTGTGCCCGCGCCAGCCGAGGCGATTGCGGCCCCATAGCAGCACGCTGAACACTACCCAGGCCAGGCAGGCCAGCAGTGTCTTGTGCACCAGGTGCTGGGCGAACAGGTTCTCGACGAACAGCCAGCCGGAGATCAGCGACAGCGACAGCAGGGTCCAGCCGGCCCAGAGAAAACCGAACAGCAGGCTTTCCATGGTTTGCAGCGGCGGGAAGTTCCTGATCAGCCCGGACGGGTGCTTGTTCTTCAGCTGATGGTCCTGCACCAGCAGCAACAGGGCCTGGAACACCGCGATGGTGAACATGCCGTAGGCCAGGATCGACAACAGGATGTGGGCGAGGATCCCGGGTTCCTCATCGATCACCGGCACTGTGCCGGTGGGGACGAATTGCGCCAGTAGCGCGGTCAGGGCGCCGAGCGGGAACAGCAGTACCAGCAGGTTTTCCACCGGGATGCGCCAGCAGGCCAGCAGGGTCAGGGCGATGACTGCAGCGGCAATCAGGCTGGCGGCGCTGAAGAAGTCCAGGCCCAGGCCGACCGGAGTTAGCAAGTGGGTCAGCAGGCTGGCGGCATGGGCCAGCAAGGCCAGGATGCCGAGCGTAACCAGCAGGCGCTTGTTCGCCTTGGCGCCTGTGGCCAGGCGGGAGCCTTGGTAGAAGGTCGCAGCGGCATAAAGGACGGCGGCGGCGAGGGTGGGTAGCAAACTGGGTGACAAGGGGAGCATAAATCCTGTTAGGCAGGCCCGAAAGTCGCTGAGTTTGGCATAGAACCCAGAGCCCTGAAAGACCAGGCAAGCAGACGGCGAGGTGTCCGCCACGCACAGTCTTCGCTATAATCCGCGACCTGCCCACGCCGCAGGCTCATCGAGCACCTGTTTATTACGCTCTGGGCCGCCATTACCCCCGGTCTACCTTGGGCCTGAAAGGATCGAGCATGTTTGAAAACCTAACCGACCGTCTCTCGCAGACGCTGCGCCATGTCACCGGCAAGGCCAAGCTGACCGAGGACAACATCAAAGACACCCTGCGCGAAGTGCGCATGGCGCTGCTCGAAGCCGACGTTGCGTTGCCGGTGGTCAAGGACTTCGTCAACTCCGTGAAGGAGCGTGCGGTCGGCACCGAAGTGTCCCGCAGCCTGACGCCGGGCCAGGCTTTTGTGAAGATCGTCCAGGCCGAGCTGGAAAGCCTGATGGGCGCGGCCAACGAAGATTTGAACCTCAGCGCAGTGCCACCGGCCGTGGTGCTGATGGCCGGTCTGCAGGGTGCGGGTAAGACCACCACCGCCGGCAAGCTTGCGCGCTTTCTTAAAGAGCGCAAGAAAAAGAGCGTGATGGTGGTCTCCGCGGACGTCTACCGTCCGGCGGCTATCAAACAGCTGGAAACCCTGGCCAATGATATTGGCGTGACCTTCTTCCCATCGGACCTGAGCCAGAAGCCGGTAGCTATTGCCGAAGCGGCTATTAAGGAAGCGAAGCTCAAGTTCATCGATGTCGTGATTGTCGACACCGCCGGTCGCCTGCACATCGACAGCGAGATGATGGACGAGATCCAGGCGCTGCACGCGGCCATCAAGCCGGTGGAAACCCTGTTCGTGGTCGACGCCATGACCGGTCAGGACGCCGCCAACACCGCCAAGGCCTTTGGCGAAGCGCTGCCGCTGACCGGTGTGATCCTGACCAAGGTCGACGGCGATGCCCGTGGTGGTGCCGCGCTGTCGGTGCGGGCCATTACCGGCAAGCCGATCAAGTTCATCGGTATGGGCGAGAAGAGCGAAGCCCTGGAGCCGTTCCACCCTGAGCGCATCGCTTCGCGCATCCTCGGCATGGGCGACGTGCTCAGCCTGATCGAACAGGCTGAAGCGACCCTCGACAAGGACAAGGCCGACAAGCTTGCTAAAAAACTGAAGAAGGGCAAGGGCTTCGACCTCGAAGACTTCCGCGATCAGTTGCAGCAGATGAAGAACATGGGCGGTCTCGGCGGCCTGATGGACAAGCTGCCGAACATCGGTGGCGTGAACCTGGCGCAGATGGGCAATGCCCAGGGCGCGGCAGAGAAGCAGTTCAAGCAGATGGAAGCCATCATCAACTCCATGACCCCGGCCGAGCGCCGCGACCCCGAGCTGATCAGCGGTTCGCGCAAGCGCCGGATCGCCCTGGGTTCCGGCACCCAGGTGCAGGACATCGGTCGCTTGATCAAGCAGCACAAGCAGATGCAGAAGATGATGAAGAAGTTCTCCGCCAAGGGCGGTATGGCCAAGATGATGCGCGGCATGGGCGGTATGTTGCCCGGCGGCGGCATGCCGAAGATCTGAAGAATCCGCGCCGGCCGTCATGCCGGCGCTTTTTCCACGGGGACGTGGAATCCCGGGCAAACCCTCGATTGGGGTGCGCTCACTCGCTGTCGCTTGCGGCAGCTCCATGGCAAATCTGAATGGCAGCCGACGGGCGCCGGAAAAAGTCATTTGCAAAAGTCCGGATATTCCTTAGAATATGCGGCCTTTCGGGCACCCATGCCCGCTGTGCATTTAGATTTGCAGCACCGACTACAGGAACGATGTTCACATGCTAACAATCCGTCTTGCCCTTGGCGGCTCCAAAAAGCGCCCGTTTTACCACTTGACCGTGACCGACAGCCGCAACCCACGCGACGGTTCGCACAAAGAACAAGTTGGCTTCTTCAACCCGATCGCTCGTGGTCAAGAAGTCCGCCTGTCCGTGAACCAAGAGCGCGTAGCCTACTGGCTGAGCGTTGGTGCACAGCCTTCTGAGCGTGTTGCTCAGTTGCTGAAGGAATCGGCTAAGGCTGCAGCCTGAACCCTATGAACGCGACGCCAGCTCCTGCTGATGATTTGATCGTTATCGGCAAAATCTACTCTGTTCATGGCGTTCGCGGCGAAGTGAAGGTCTTTTCCTTTACTGATCCGATTAAAAACCTGTTGGACTACAAAACCTGGACGCTCAAGCGCGAAGGTAGCGTGAAGCAGGTTGAGCTGGTCAGCGGACGCGGGAACGACAAGTTCCTGGTCGCAAAGCTCAAGGGTCTTGATGATCGCGAGGAAGCTCGTCTTCTGGCCGGTTACGAGATCTGCGTGCCGCGCAGCCTGTTCCCTGAACTGACCGACGGCGAGTACTACTGGTACCAGCTGCAAGGTCTCAAGGTTATCGACGGCCTCGGGCAACTGCTCGGGAAGATCGATCACCTGCTGGAGACCGGCTCGAACGATGTAATGGTGGTCAAGCCTTGCGCTGGCAGCCTGGATGATCGCGAACGCCTGTTGCCCTATACCGAGCAATGCGTGTTGGCTGTCGACCTGGCCGCGGGCGAGATGAAGGTGGAATGGGATGCGGACTTCTAAGCGTGGCTAACTTGCGCGTAGAAGTGATCAGTTTGTTTCCCGAGATGTTCTCCGCCATCAGCGAGTACGGCATAACCAGCCGCGCGGTGAAACAGGGGCTGTTGCAGCTGACCTGTTGGAATCCGCGAGACTACACCACGGATCGACATCACACTGTGGACGATCGCCCGTTTGGCGGTGGTCCGGGCATGGTGATGAAGATCAAGCCCCTGGAAGATGCACTGGTTCAGGCCAGAAACGCAGCCGGGGAGGGCGCGAAGGTGATCTACCTGTCGCCCCAAGGCCGCCAACTGAATCAGTCGGCGGTGCGCGAGTTGGCGAATGAGGATGCATTGATCCTGATTGCTGGTCGTTATGAAGGCATTGACGAGCGTTTTATTGATGCTCATGTCGATGAAGAGTGGTCGATTGGCGACTATGTACTCTCCGGTGGCGAGCTGCCGGCGATGGTCCTGATTGATGCGGTTACGCGACTGCTGCCCGGAGCTTTAGGGCATGTGGATTCCGCGGAGGAAGATTCCTTCACGGACGGTCTGCTGGATTGCCCGCACTACACCCGACCGGAGGTGTATGCGGATCAGCGTGTTCCCGACGTGTTGCTAAGTGGCAACCACGCACACATCCGGCGTTGGCGTTTACAGCAGTCCCTTGGTCGGACCTATGAACGACGCGCCGATCTTCTGGAAAGCCGCTCGCTTTCTGGAGAAGAGAAGAAGCTGCTCGAGGAATATCTCCGCGAGCGGGACGATAGTTAACAACGTATCGATGGTAGATCCGACGATTTACCTTAGGAGCACAGCATGACCAACAAAATCATCCTTGCACTCGAAGCAGAGCAGATGACCAAAGAGATCCCAGCCTTTGCCCCGGGCGACACCATTGTCGTTCAGGTGAAAGTGAAGGAAGGTGATCGTTCCCGTCTGCAGGCGTTCGAAGGCGTAGTTATCGCCAAGCGCAACCGCGGTGTGAACAGCGCGTTCACCGTACGTAAAATCTCCAACGGCGTTGGCGTAGAGCGTACTTTCCAGACCTACAGCCCGCAGATCGACAGCATGGCTGTCAAGCGTCGCGGTGACGTGCGTAAAGCCAAGCTGTACTACCTGCGCGACCTGTCGGGTAAAGCAGCTCGCATCAAGGAAAAACTGGCTTAAGTCCAGCTTCCGATGCAGAAAAAAGCAGCCTACGGGCTGCTTTTTTGTTGCCTGTCATTTAATGCCCGGAGCGGTTCAGCAGGGCGCAGACCGTGTTGGCGATCCGTTCCAGCAGTACCTCGTCATAAGGCAGCCAGGGCAGGGCGGTCAATTTGCCGCTTTGCGCCGCCAGGGCCATCTCCACGGGTTCGCCATCGCGTGTCACGCGCCCGGTGGCCAGATGCACCGCATGGTCGCCGATGCGGACATGGCGCCCCTCCATCGACAACACCCCCTGCTCGATAAGTGGGGCGAAAGCCCTGCCCAGCACGTTCTGGCGCATCAGAGCCATCTGGGTGAGGTTGTGCCCGGCCAGCAGGTTCAGGCGTTGCTCGCGCCTGGCTGTCGGCATTTGCGGCAGGGGCTGGCCGGTGGCGCTCTGTGCCAGCTCTTCGATGGCGAAACTGCTGACGCTCACCAGCAGGTCGATGGCCCGGCAGGCTTCTGAAAACACCTGCGGCGGCACATCCTGCAGCAGCATCGGCTGCCAGTGTTTATCGGTGCGCCGAGCGAAGCTTGCGCTGCCGGACAGGCAGTGCCCCTGCAGCCCCGGATAGAGTGCCGCGTCCACCGCAAAGCTCACCCGGATATCCCCCAGGTTCCGGCTCAGGCCGCTGTCCCTGTCGATCTTCCAGCCTTCGCGGCGGGCCAGGCCGATCAGGGGGCGGATGGACAGGCTGTATCCGGCGAATGCCTGGCAGGTGTGGCTTTCCAGCTCTTGCTGAGAGGGCAGGTAGTACTCGCGAAACACTTGGCGCAGCGGTTGTTTGATCCGGCGTTCGCTGATCAGGGCCTGCCAGGCGTGGCGCTCTGCGGCGTTGGCTGACAGCGGGTGCCATAGCGAAATCCTGCACCCGGCATCCAGGCTCAGCGGTTGGCCCCGGGAGTCTAGCGCTTGCGCATCTGCGTCCAGCAGGAAGCTGCGGCGTTGGCCATCTGTGCAATGGGCAACCCAAACCAGTGAGCGGGCAAAGGGCGAGCCCACGGCGGAGTCCGCCAGTTGCGCTCGCCAGTCGCGCAAAGACAACTCAAAGGCTTGCCACAGCCCGGATTCCAGGCAACTGGCCAGAAGCCCGTGCTGGGCCTTGCCGGGCGTGCTGGTGGGGGCCAGGCGCAGGGCGATCTCGGGGCGTTGGGCCAGGCCGCGTTCGGCAGGTTTGAGGTTGCGGGCGAGTTTTTTCTGGATGCTGGCATGGCGCACCAGGCCCAGGGCGCTGCGCAGTGCCTGCACGCTTTCCGGGGTTGGCACCTGCTCGATGCAATGCCCCAGGGCAATGGCCAGGGACTGCGACGGCGCAGTCTTGGCCTGGGTCGGGGCGACGCAGGCCTTGGGCAGCAAAATGTCCATTAGTGGCGGCAGCCAGGAGGCATCGCGCAGCAGGGCGACCCGCGCGGCGCGGGCGATCACCGGAGTGTCATCGGTGGTAAAGGCGCCATCGGCCACATAGGGCGTGGCGCCGTTGTGGATGGCGTCCAGGCGCTGGGCTGCGGTACTGAGGATCTGCTGTGAGAATTCGACGTACGCCGCGTCATCCATCAGCACCCTGGCCGGATCGGCGCTCAGGTGATGATGGCCGGTCCAGTACTCGCTGCCGGCCAGGGCCTGCCGTGAGCGAGGCTCCAGTTGCCCAAGCAGTTCGAACTCCTGCCGGGCGTAGGGCGCATCGGCGTAGTGTTGTTCCACACAACGCCGCAGCGCCGTGCGGGTTTCTTCATCCACCCATTGCGCCAGCACGTACGCCTGGTGGTAGTACAGCGCCCACTGTGGGCCCGGCTCCGCAAGGATCCTGCGCAGTTCCTCGGCCAGGGCGGGGCTCGGTGTTCCGCTGAAACAGGCCAGTTGTTCCAGCGCTTCCTGCCAGTTCACGCAACTGCGCAGCGCCTCCAGCAGGGTGGTTTGATCGAGGGCCGGGCTCAGCTCCAGTTGCGTGGCCTGCTGCACGATCGCGGTCGCCAGTTGCTGCGCTGCCGGGTTGGCATGATCGCGCAGGGCTCGGCGGATGGCCGGCCACAGGCTGCCCAATTGAGCGGGCGTCAATGGGCTGATGTCGGGCGGCGGGCCGATGAAGTTCGGATGATCCACTCGGTCGGTGTTCAGGCGTTGTTGCAGGTGCGCGACGAGCGAAGGCGCGAGCGGGGCATCCATGGCGGCGGGTCTCCTTTTTCAGTGCGCGGATAATCGCATTTTTTATCGCCGGTTGTGGCCTCTGGCCCCTGGCGGGTTCTTTCGGCCCCTGCCGGGCGGCGATATACTCGCCGGCCCAATAAAGTGTGATCGCCCGATCCGTGCAGCCTGCACGGACGCCCAGGGTGCGTCGCATCCTCCCGGCAATCCTGGCCTGGTTCTATCCACAGGCAGGCCGCCCCGATTATTCCCATCAAGCCTTGGGTCGCTGCCCTGCAGCGCTCATGGGCGTTCCATGCCCGCAGCGTGCCCGTGCGCGGATCCATCCATTCAGGCAGTAGTCCGATGACCCTTCGTGAGCAAGAAATCCAGCGCCGTACCGAACTCTCGGTGACCCGCGTGACCAAGGCGGTATTCCCGTCCACCACCAATCATCACAACACCCTGTTCGGCGGCACTGCCCTGGCCTGGATGGACGAGGTTTCGTTTATCGCCGCGACCCGCTTCTGCCGGCTGCCGCTCGTGACGGTGTCCACCGACCGCATTGATTTCAACCATCCGATTGCCGCAGGTTCGATCGTCGAATTGGTGGGGCGAGTGGTGAAGGTGGGTAACACCAGCCTCAAGGTCGAAGTCGAGGTGTTTGTAGAGAGCATGAGCTGTGATGGTCGGGAAAAGGCCATCCATGGCTTGTTCAGCTTTGTCGCCATCGACGATGACAAGCGCCCGGTGCCGGTGCTTCCAGGGTTTGCGACGTAGGAGCCGGCGTGCCGGCGAATAAGCCATCGGGCCTCTTCGCTGGCAAACCAGTTCCTGCAAGGGGGAGCGTTACAGGGACTCGGGCTGGATCAGGGCCAGCAGCGTCCAGCCTGCCGCCGGCTTGAGGCTGCTGTCTGGGGTGACGACATGCACCCAGCCGCTACTGTCGCGGGCAAACAGCAGAGTGGCGCGTTCGCCGTGCAGGGCCTGGTAATCGTCCCAGCCAAAGGCTTCGGTCAGGTTGGTGCTGTACAGCTCCGCGCCCTGGCCCAGCAGGCTGGCCAGCTTGGTGTAGGTCAAGGCCTCGCTGCCCAGCAACTGGCCGCGGTGTTCGTGGCTGGCCCGGTGCTTGTCGGTGCGCCGGCTTTCCTGGCTGTTGGCCAGGGCGAACAGGCGCTGGTGGCCGAAGTCGTGGCGAAAGCGCATGGCGGCCAGGGTGTTCAGCTCTCCTGAGGGCGAGAGTGCAAGCAAGTGGCCCAGGCCCACCAGGTCCAGATGGGCGTCGGCGTGCTGCGAGGCCGGGTTGCCGAAATAGGTGGGCAGCCCTTCCATGCGCGCCGCGCGAATGTTTTCCCAGCTGGAGTCGGTCAACAGCACCCGGCTGCCCAGTTGCTGCAAGGCTTTGCCAAGGGTCCGTGCCGGGCCGTTGGCGCCGACGATGAGAAAGCCGCTGGGCGCCGGCTCGGCGACTTTCAACAGGCGCGCCAGGGGGCGAGCCGTGGCGCTTTGCAGGACCACGGTGCCGATGATCACGGCAAAGGTCAGTGGCACCAGCAGCAATGCCCCCTCATGACCGGCTTCATCCAGGCGGATGGCGAAGATCGCCGACACCGCTGCTGCAACAATCCCCCGTGGGGCAATCCACGCCAGCAAGGCGCGTTCACGCCAGTTGAGGTTGGAACCGGCCGTGGACAGCAGCACGTTCAGTGGCCGGGCGATGAACTGGATCACCAGCAGCAGGATCAGCACCAGCGGGCCCAGGGCAATCAGCGCCTTGAGGTCCAGGCGTGCCGCCAGCAGGATGAACAGCCCGGAAATCAGCAGCACGCTGAGGTTTTCCTTGAAGTGCAGGATGTGCCGCACATCCACGCCCTTCATGTTGGCCATCCACATGCCCATCAGGGTCACCGCCAGCAGTCCGGATTCGTGCATCACCTGGTTGGAAGCGATGAAGATTCCCAGCACTGCCGCCAGGGTTGCCAGGTTGTGCAGGTATTCCGGCAGCCACTGGCGGCGCATGATGCTGCCCAGGACCCAGCCGCCGGCGATGCCGAACAGGCTGCCGCACAGAATCACCCCGCCAAAGGTCAGCAGGCTCTGGCTCAGGCCCGCGCCCTCGGCGCTGGCGATGATGAAGCTGTAGACCACCACCGCCAGCAGGGCGCCGATAGGGTCGATGACGATGCCTTCCCAGCGCAGGATATTGGCGATCGAGGCCTTGGGCCGCACTACCCGCAGCATGGGCACGATCACCGTCGGTCCGGTGACCAGGGTCAGGGTGCCGAACAGCAGGGCCAGCATCCAGTCGAAGCCCAGCAGCCAGTGGGTGGCCAGGGTGATCACGGCCCAGGTGGACAGCGCGCCGATGGTCACCAGGCGGTGCACCACACTGCCGATCTCGCGCCACTCGGAGAGGTGCAGGGTCAGGCTGCCTTCGAACAGGATCAGCGCCACCGCCAGCGAAACCAGGGGCATCAGCAGCGGGCCGAACATCTCCTGCGGGTCGAGCCAGCCCAGTATCGGCCCGGCCAGAATGCCGCTGAGCAACAGAAAGAGAATGGCCGGCAGTTTCAGCCTCCAGGCCAGCCACTGGCAGCCCAGCGCGGCCACGCCGATGCCGCCGAAGGCCAGCAGAATCTGTTGTTCACTCATCAATGCACCCTGTTCCTGAAAATGGCTGGCTATGAAAGACTAGCGACCCTGCGCGCAGTTCACTATTTTTTTACGCCTGGCCTCTGGGCCGCGCCTTTCGAGTCTTTATGCCTGCCATCGACCACCCCCTGATCGACCGTTTTCTCGACGCCCTGTGGTTGGAGAAAGGCCTGTCCGACAACACACGCGACGCCTATCGCAGTGACCTGGCGTTGTTCAACGGCTGGTTGCAGGAGCAGGGGCTGGAGTTGCCGCGGGCCGGGCGCGAGCTGATCCTCGATCACCTGGCCTGGCGCGTGGAGCAAGCCTACAAGCCCCGCTCGACAGCGCGATTCCTCTCGGGCGTGCGTGGTTTCTATCGCTATCTGCTGCGGGAAAAGCTGATTGAAATCGATCCCACCTTGCAGATCGACATGCCGCAACTGGGGCGTCCGTTGCCCAAGTCGCTGTCGGAGGCGGATGTGGAAGCGCTACTGGCCGCGCCGGACCTGAGCGAGGCCATCGGCCAGCGCGACCGGGCCATGCTCGAAGTGCTCTATGCCTGCGGCCTGCGGGTTACCGAGCTGATCAGCCTGACCCTGGAGCAGGTCAACCTGCGCCAGGGCGTGCTGCGGGTCATGGGCAAGGGCAGCAAGGAGCGCCTGGTGCCCATGGGCGAGGAGGCGATTGTCTGGGTCGAGCGCTACATGCGTGATGCCCGTGCCGAGCTGCTGGGCGGGCGTCCCAGCGACGTGCTGTTCCCCAGCCTGCGTGGCGAGCAGATGACCCGCCAGACCTTCTGGCATCGGATCAAGCACCAGGCCAAGGTCGCCGGGATCGGCAAGGCGCTGTCGCCCCACACCTTGCGCCATGCCTTCGCTACCCATCTGCTCAATCACGGCGCCGACCTGCGAGTGGTGCAGATGCTGTTGGGCCATAGCGACCTGTCCACCACCCAGATCTATACCCATGTGGCCCGCGCCCGGCTGCAGGATCTGCACGCCAAGCACCATCCGCGCGGTTGATTTGCCTTCCGGGCCGCGCTTTGCGTCGCCCGTAGTCGGTGCCGGCAAACAGATGTGATAGGCTTTGCCGGTTTGCAAAACGGCTGTTTGCGAGCGGTTGCCATGGTGATCGCTGCGAGTGGCCCATTTGCCCGCCTTCAGGAGTTCCCATGCGCTTGACCCAGATTTTTGCCGCCGCCTCCCTGGCGCTGCTCAGCACTTTTGCCATGGCCGATGACAGTGCCGAGAAAGCCATCCGCAAGAGCCTCGAGACCCTGCAGCTCGAAACGCCTGTGGAAAGCATTACCGCCAGCCCCATGGGCGGCCTGTACGAAGTCAAGCTCAAGGGCAGCCGCGTGCTGTACGCCAGCGCCGACGGCCAGTTCGTGGTCCAGGGCTACCTGTTCCAGCTCAAGGATGGCAAGCCGGTCAACCTCACCGAAAAAACCGAGCGCCTGGGCATTTCCAAGTTGATCAACGGCATTCCGGTCGCGGAAACTGTGGTCTATCCAGCCATTGGCGAGACCAAGACCCACATCACCGTGTTCACCGACACCACCTGCCCGTACTGCCACAAGCTGCACGCCGAAGTGCCCGAGCTGAACAAGCTGGGTGTGGAAGTGCGCTACGTGGCGTTCCCGCGCCAGGGCCTGGGCTCGCCGGGTGACGAACAGCTGCAGGCGGTCTGGTGCTCGGCGGACAAGAAAGCCGCGATGGACAAGATGGTCGACGGCAAGGAAATCAAGGCCGCCAAGTGCGCCAACCCGGTGTCCAAGCAATTCGCCCTGGGCCAGTCGATCGGTGTCAACGGCACCCCGGCCATCGTTCTGGCCGATGGCCAGGTGATTCCCGGCTACCAGCCGGCACCGCAGATCGCCAAACTGGCCCTGGGTGCGAAATAATCCTGCATCGTCACGCTAGCCTTTGACGATCATGGCCCGCCGGCCAAGCCGGCGGGCCATTAATAGAGAGCCGCGCAGTTTGCGGCTGTATTCCACGGCCGGCCTAGAGTCGGCCGTTTTATGGGGAGTTCAGAGTGAATCCGGTCAAAGTAGGCATCTGTGGGCTGGGTACTGTCGGTGGCGGTACCCTAAACGTACTTCAGCGCAACGCCGAGGAGATTGCCCGCCGTGCCGGGCGTGGAATCGAAGTAGCGCAGATTGCTACCCGTACGCCAAAGCCGCAGTTCCAAACGACCGGTATTGCGATTACCAACGATGTCTTCGCCGTGGCCACCAACCCTGAAATCGATATCGTCATCGAGCTGGTGGGCGGCTACACCGTGGCCCGTGACCTGGTGCTCAAGGCCATCGAGAACGGCAAGCACGTGGTCACCGCGAACAAGGCGCTGATCGCCGTGCACGGCAACGAGATCTTCGCCAAGGCCCAGGAGAAGGGCGTGATCGTGGCCTTCGAAGCCGCCGTGGCCGGTGGCATCCCGGTGATCAAGGCGATCCGCGAAGGCCTGTCGGCCAACCGCATCAACTGGCTGGCGGGGATCATCAACGGCACCGGTAACTTCATCCTCTCGGAAATGCGCGAGAAGGGCCGCACCTTTGAAGACGTGCTGGCCGAAGCCCAGGCCCTGGGCTACGCCGAAGCCGATCCGACCTTCGACGTCGAAGGCATCGATGCCGCGCACAAGCTGACCATCCTGGCGTCCATCGCCTTTGGTATCCCGCTGCAGTTCGACAAGGCCTACACCGAAGGCATCACCAAGCTCACCACCGCCGACGTGAACTACGCCGAGGCCCTGGGCTACCGCATCAAGCACCTGGGTGTGGCGCGCCGCACCGAGGCCGGTATCGAGTTGCGGGTGCACCCGACCCTGATTCCGGCCGATCGCCTGATCGCCAACGTCAACGGTGTGATGAACGCGGTCATGGTCAATGGCGATGCCGCCGGTTCGACCCTGTTCTACGGCGCCGGCGCGGGCATGGAGCCGACCGCTTCCTCGGTGGTGGCCGACCTGGTGGACGTGGTTCGCGCCATGACCAGCGACCCGGAAAACCGCGTGCCGCACCTGGCGTTCCAGCCTGACTCGCTGTCGGATCATCCGATCCTGCCGATCGAGTCCTGCGAGAGCGCCTACTACCTGCGCATCCAGGCCAAGGATCATCCCGGCGTCCTGGCCCAGGTGGCGAGCATCCTCTCGGAGCGCGGCATCAACATCGAATCGATCATGCAGAAGGAAGTGGAAGAGCAGGACGGCCTGGTGCCGATGATCCTGCTGACCCACCGTGTTCTGGAGCAGCACATCAACGATGCGATCACCGCCCTGGAGGCCCTGCAGGGCGTCGTTGGCCCGGTGGTGCGTATCCGCGTCGAACATTTGAATTAATGAAGCAGCCGCAAGTGGCAAGCGGCAAGCGCCAAGTCAGAAGCTGATCGGCTTTGACTTGAGGCTTGAAGCTTGCGGCTTGAGGCTCAAACCGAAGGTTTGTCCCCATGCGCTATATCAGTACTCGTGGCCAGGCACCGGCCCTGAATTTCGAAGATGTGCTGCTGGCAGGTCTGGCCAGCGACGGCGGTCTCTATGTGCCAGAGAACCTGCCGCGTTTCACTCAGGAAGAAATCGCTTCCTGGGCTGGCCTGCCGTATCACGAGCTGGCGTTCCGGGTCATGCGCCCGTTTGTCACCGGCAGCATTCCGGACGCCGATTTCAAGAAGATCCTTGAAGAAACCTACGGCGCCTTCTCCCACAACGCCATTGCGCCGCTGCGTCAGCTCAATGGCAACGAGTGGGTGCTGGAGCTGTTCCATGGCCCGACCCTGGCATTCAAGGACTTCGCCCTGCAACTGCTGGGTCGCCTGCTGGACTACGTGCTGGAGAAGCGCGGCGAGCGCGTGGTGATCATCGGTGCCACCTCCGGTGACACCGGCTCGGCGGCCATCGAAGGCTGCAAGCGGTGCGACAACGTCGACATCTTCATCCTGCATCCGCACAACCGTGTATCGGAAGTGCAGCGCCGGCAGATGACCACCATCCTCGGCGAGAACATCCACAACATCGCCATCGAAGGCAACTTCGACGACTGCCAGGAAATGGTCAAGGCCAGCTTCGCCGACCAGGGCTTCCTCAAGGGCACCCGCCTGGTGGCGGTGAACTCGATCAACTGGGCGCGGATCATGGCCCAGATCGTCTACTACTTCCACGCGGCCCTGCAGTTGGGCGGCCCGGCACGTTCCATCGCGTTCTCGGTGCCCACCGGCAACTTCGGCGACATCTTCGCCGGCTACCTGGCGCGCAACATGGGCCTGCCGATCAGCCAGCTGATCGTCGCCACCAACCGCAACGACATCCTGCACCGCTTCATGAGCGGCAATCAGTACGTCAAGGAAACCCTGCACGCGACCCTGTCGCCGTCCATGGACATCATGGTCTCGTCGAACTTCGAGCGTCTGCTGTTCGACCTGCACGGTCGCAACGGCGCGGCCCTGGCGGCTTTGATGGACAGCTTCAAGCAGGGCGGCGGTTTCAGCGTCGAACAGGATCGCTGGACCGAAGCGCGCAAGCTGTTCGACTCCCTGGCGGTGAACGACGAGCAGACCTGCGAAACCATCGCCGAAGTCTTCGCCCAGACCGGCGAAGTGCTGGACCCGCACACCGCGATCGGGGTCAAGGCCGCCCGTGAATGCCGGCGCAGCCTGGATACACCCATGGTGGTCCTGGGCACCGCGCACCCGGTCAAGTTCCCGGATGCGGTGGAAAAGGCCGGTGTCGGCAAGGCTCTGGAGCTGCCGGCGCATCTGTCCGACCTGTTCCAGCGTGAAGAGCGCTGCACGGTCCTGGCCAACGACCTGAAAGCGGTGCAGGCTTTTGTCAGCCAGCACGGCAATCGTGGCAAGCCGCTCTGATTCATTGGCTTCGCCGACTAACAAGCCCGTCTTCTGACGGGCTTTGTTTTTTCTTGCCCCAGTGGCATGAGTGTGGCTCGCAAGACGTCGGGAGGCCCGGATGATTCGCCGTCGAACCTATCGGAAACTGCCCGTCCAGCGCTGGCTGTGCGGGCCTGTGCTGGTCTGTGCAATATTCGCTTGGGCGGCACCTGCCTACGCCGCTCAGAACCTGTCTTTCAAGTTGGTGCCGGCCTTTGTCGATCTCGACCCCTTGCCCCTGGCTCCCGCCGAGCAGCGATGGCTGAAAAGCCACCGGACCCTAAGGGTGGGGATTTCCATCGATGACTACCAGCCCATCGACATCACTCGCGACCGTAACCGTTACCAGGGCATCAGCGCCGATTACCTGAGCCTGGTGGGCGAGCGCCTGGGGACGTCCATGGAGGTCCTGGGCTTTTCCGAGCGCGAGCAGGCGGTGGAAGCGCTGCGCAACGGCGCCATCGATGTGCTGACCAGTGCCAACGGCTATGAGCGCGGGGCGCCGGGGCTGCGTTTTACCAGTGACTACATGCCGGACCTGGCGGTGGTCGTGGTGCGTCGGGACGAGCCGCAGCCCAGTGACGACCTGGCGGGCAAGAAGGTGGTGCTGCTGGACGGCTACGCCAATGCCGCCCAGGTCCATGCGGCCTATCCCGACAGCCAGATCATGCTTTCACCGAACCTCTACAGCGGCCTGGAAGCGGTGAAGCAGGGGGATGCCGACGCCTTCATCGGCAACGAGGTGATCGTTCGCGCCTACAAGGCCCTGCGTCCCTACCTGGGGTTGCAGATCCACGTGGAAAGCCGCCTGCCGCCCACCGGCTTTGCCTTCGCCACCCGCGACAGCAATGTGCTGCTGGCGCAGTTGCTGGAAAAGGCCCTGCAAAGCATCGATGAATCCATACGCCGGGAAATCCAGGCTCGCTGGACCACTGGCCTTGGGGCGAGCAACTTCGCTGAGCCGATCGAGCTCAGCGCCCAGGAACAGGCCTGGATCCTCCAGCACCAGCATGTGGTGGTGGCCTCCCAGCAATACCCGCCCCATGTGTTCAAGGACAAGGAAGGCCAGTGGACCGGCCTCAATATCGACCTGCTCAACCGTATCTCGCGCATGACCGGGCTGCATTTCGTGCAGAAGGAAAGCCAGACTACTGCCCAGACTCTGGAACTGCTGGAAAGCGGACAGGCGCAGATGAACACCACCCTCACGGCCAGCGACGACCGGCGGTTGTTCCTGAACTTCTCCCATGCCTTCGGCGGCGCGGCGTGGGTGTTCGTGGTGCGTCCCGAGGACCGGCGCCTGAGCAGCCTGAAGCAGATGGCGGGGGAGGTGCTGGTGCTTCCGGCCCGGCACACCCTGGAGAGCTTTATCCGGCGCAACTACCCGGACATTCGCCTGCGCAGCGTTGCCAGCTATGAAGAGGCCCGGGCCCTGGTCAGCAATGGCGAGGCCATGGCGACTATCCAGAGCGAGGTGCAAGCCCTGGGGCCGGCCGAGACCGGGGTGATGGTAGGGCGCAGTGTCGAGGGCACCTGGTCGGCCGACGAGTTTTCCGTGCGCAAGGACCAGCCCGAGCTGCTGAGCATTCTCAACAAGGCACTGGAAGCCTTGCCGGTAGCGGAGCTCAGCGCTCTGCGCCTGAAATGGCTGGGGGCTACGCCAGTGCCGGTGCCTGCCTGGCAGCGCGTGCCGAACTGGGTGTATTGGGCGATTGCCACAGCACTGCTGTTCGGCCTGATTTCCCTGGCCTGGAACAGTCGCCTCAAGCGCCAGATCCAGCAGCGATTGCTGGCTGAACAGCGGCTCAATGATCAACTGGTGTTCAAGCGGGCTTTGCTCGACGGTATTCCCAACCCGATATTCGTGCGCGACCTGCAGGGGCGTTTGATGACCTGCAACAAGAGTTATGAACAGCAATTGGGCACCAGCCTGGCGCAGATCCAGGGGCGGCAACTGACCGAACTGGACATCCTGCCGCCGGCCACCGCCCAGCAGTTGCATGGTGAGTTCATGCAGTTGCTGGCCTCCGGTGAATCGGTGTTCGCCGACCGACAGGTGGAGTCCAGGGATGGCCCTATCGATGTCTATCAGTGGGCGGTGCCCTTCTACAGTGCAGAAGGGCAGTTGCAGGGCTTGCTGGGCGGCTGGATCGACATCACCGAGCGCAAGCGCCTGGAGAACCAACTGGTGGAGGCGCGCCAGGCGGCCGATCAGGCCAACGCGGCGAAGACGGCTTTCCTGTCCACCATGAGCCACGAGATCCGCACACCGATGACCGCCATCCTTGGCCTGCTGGAGCTGGAGAAAGAGCAGGCGCGGCTGCGCGGCGTGCCCTTTTCCGAAGCCCTGCGGGTGGCTTACCAGTCTGCCCAGGAATTGATCGGCCTGATGGGCGATAGCCTGGACCTGGCCAAGATCGAGGCCGGGTATATGCACCTGGTGCCCCAGGTCACCGCCCTCAAGCCGTTTTTCGAGAGTATCCGGCAGTTGTTCGAGGTCACGGCGCGCAACCAGGGCGTGCAGTTGCAGCTGGTGTTCAGTGAGCGGGCCAAGGGCCGTTATCTGTTCGACCCGGCGCGCCTGCGCCAGGTAGTGCACAACCTGTTGAGCAACGCGCTGAAATTCACCGCCCAGGGCGAGGTGCGGATGACGGTGGAGTGCCAGCCTGACGAGTCCGGCCTTGAGTGCCTGCGCATCAGCGTTGCGGACACCGGCCGCGGTATCAGCGCCGAGCAGCAGGCCAAGCTGTTCACGCCTTTTGTCCAGGCCGATGCCATGACCTCGTCAGCCTACGGCGGCACCGGGCTGGGGTTGAGTATCTGCCGGCAACTGGTGGAACTGATGGGCGGGCGGATTCACCTGCTCAGCGAGCCCGGGGTCGGTACCGTGGTGTCGCTGGAGTTGTACCTGGAGCGGGTCAGTGACGATTTCGAGTCTGGGCCGGCGTCGACGCAGGAACGTCCGCCGAGCCGGAGCATGGAGGTGCTGGTGGTGGATGACTTGAGCGCCAACCGCATGGTCCTGTGCCAGCAACTGATGTTCCTCGGGCACCGGGTGGTGGCTTGTGACAATGCCCGGGAGGCGTTGCAGCAATGGCGTGGCGGCACCTTCGACGCGGTGATGACTGACTGCAACATGCCGGACATGAGCGGCTACGCCCTGGCCGAGGCGATACGCCAGGCCGAGGCACAGGAAGGGCGCGGGCGTTGTCCGGTGATCGGCTGCACCGCCAATGCCTTTGAAGATGAACGCGAGCGCTGCGAGGAGGCCGGAATGGATCAACTGCTGGTCAAGCCGGTAACCCTGGATCAGTTGGCCCAGGCCCTGGCGCGCTTCCTGCCGCCGCCATCCTTCAACATCCAGACCTTGCGCAGCATGACCCAGGCCGACGACCAGGTGCTGCAACGCATGCTGCACGAGTTGTTGCGCAACCTCGCCGAGGAGCAGCAGGCGCTGGAAGCGGCGCACCAGGCCCGCGACCGGGAACGCCTTGGGGGTACCCTGCATCGGCTCAAGGGCGTGTGCTGCCTGATCGATGCCCTGCCCCTGGCCAGGGCCTGTATCGAGCTCGAGGGGCTGGTCAAGGGGCGGCAGGACGAGGCCATCGATCGTCATTGGCCATTGTTGCTGGAGGTCATCGCCAGCTTGCGCAGTGATATCCAGGCTGTCCTGGATGATTAAGACTTGTCCTATGTGTGCGTAGGAATTGTCTGATTAACCTGCCGGTTCGTTGTGGATACTTGCCACGCACGTCGTACCGGAGGTTGCCCCATGCATTCGCTTAAAGTGCTGATTCTCGAAGATAACTCGTTCCAGCTGATGGCCCTGCACCAGATGCTCAACGCCAATGGCGTGTTCAATGTGCTGACCGCCGAGAGTGTCGAGGCCGCGCGGCGTTCGCTGGACAGCAAGGGGCCGGTGGATATCGCCATCTGCGACCTGTACCTGGAGCAGGCCGACGGGCTGGAGTTGATCCGTGACCTGGCCCGCCAGGAGCGGGCCCGGGCGCTGATCATCCTCAGCGATGCTGAAGAGGATGTGCTGGAGGGGGCGGCCGGCATGGCCCGGGAGCTGGGCCTGAAAGTGCTGGGCTGCCTGCCCAAGCCGGCCTCGGTGACGGTGATCGGTGACTTGCTCACGGCCTACCAGCAGCACTCCAGGCAGGGGGCGCCGGCGCCGGACCAGGCGTTGCTGCGGGACTTGCTCGGGCTGGAGCCGTTTTCCCTCGACAGCGTCACCCAGGAGGAAGGGCTGGCGGCGATCCTGGGCCACGGCGTGGCGCATTTCCAGCCGGTCATCCAGCCCCACGGCGAGCTCCAGGGGGTCGAGGCCCTGGCCCGCTGGCAGCACCCCGAGCGCGGGCTGCTGATGCCCGGGGAGTTTCTGCCATTGATCGAGTTCGCCGGCCTGCAGGAGATCTTTACCTGGCACATGCTGGAACAGGCCCTGGAGCTGGCGGCCGGGGTGAAGCTGGTGATGGGCCATTCGTTGCCGGTGGCAGTGAACATTCCCATCGGCATCCTTGAACGGCCGCTGTTTCCCCGTCAGTTGGAGGCCTTGCTCAGGCGTTTCGAAGTGCCAGCCCGGCTGCTGACCCTGGAAATCATCGACACCACCCGGCTACAGACCGATACCGCCCATGTGGAGGCGCTGCTGCGCCTGCGGATGATCGGCTGCAAATTGTCCATCGGCGACTTCGGCATCGGCGGCACCAGCCTGCAGCGCCTGCTGGAACTGCCCTTTACCGAGTTGAAGATTCCCCCGGTGTTCGTGGCGGGCATGGCGGCCGACGAGCGCAAGGTGGCCCTGGTCGGTGGGGCGATGAACATGGCCCGGCGCATGTCCCTGGGAGTGGTGGTGGCCGGGATCGAGAGCGAGGCCGACTATAAGGCGGCCAAGGCCCTGGGGGCGGCCCATCTGCAGGGCTGCTTCCTGGCCGGGCCGATGAGCGCTGCCCAGATGCGCCAGTGGCTGGCGCAGGCGCTGGACCGGGGTGCTGAGGGGGCTGGCGCTGAGGGCCTGTGTGCCTAGGACAGCCCGTGCTCCTGCACGTAGATGTACAGCGCGGCTTCGCTGGACAGGCCGAGCTTGCGCATGGCACTGACCTTCTGCGCACTGACGGTCTGCTTGCTGCGGTTGAGTTGCGCGGCAATTTCCCCGACCGCATGGCCAGCGGCCAACAGGCGGATCACTTCCAGCTCCCGCGGCGACAACTGATCGCTGGAAACCAGGCGGTCCGGCCCCACTTCGCCGGCCAGGCTCAGGGCCTGCTTGATGGCCTGGGCGATGTAGGGCTTGTGTTGCCGTGCCCGGGCGATGGCGGTCGGCAGCTCGTCCGCCAGGCTGGCCTTGCTCAGCAGGCCCGTCACTCCCAGATCGAGGATCGAGCGGAACAGCCCGGGGTGGTTGAGCATGGTCACCACCACGATGGGCAGGTCGGGGTGGTGGCGGCGCAGCTGTTCGATCAGGCGCAGGCCGTCGTTCTGCTGTTCGGCTGGCATCATGAAATCCGTCACCAGCACATCGCATTCGATCTCCTGCATCAGTTGCGCCAGGGCGGAGGGCGAGCTGGCCTCGCCGACGATGGCCAGGCTGTCGTCCTGTTCCAGGACGGCGCGCAGGCCAATGAGGAAGATCGGGTGGTCGTCGGCAAGGATGATGCGCAATTTGTTGTTCGTCGTTGCTTTCAAAGCTGAGCTCCAATGCAAAGGCGGCGTTGTTTGCGCCTGGTCGGCCGTTTTTCAGCTGTCATATTACCCGTGCATGCTCGATTGACTCAGGTCGGCAGCAGTAGGTGTGGCGAACTTTCTTCTCTGAGCGATGGTCACTTGAATGTCAGAAAGCTACCGGCATTTTTGTTTTCGAACCTTTAATTCGAGCTATTGAGTGGTGATCTAGATGGAAAGTATCAGTCTTTTATTGAGTGAGGCCCTGAGCCCTTACCAGGTTGCTCTGACGCCTTGCGGGGCTCGGGGCGAATGCCTGGTGACCTTGAAGAATGCTGCCGGCGCCATCGTGGTGGAGCGTGAGGTCAATCGGGCCCAGCTCACTGACAAGCGCCTGCTCACTGATGTGGTGGACGGCCTGCACCGTGATGTGCTGATCGCCGAAGGCCGGCTCGAACCCTGCGTGATCGCCGCCCTGCGCCATGCCGCCGAAGACAAGGCGTTCGCCCGGCGCAATTGATCTGAAATTTTACGGAACCTTCCGCCAGGCCCGTCAGTCAGACTCAGTATCAGCAGGATCAGGCATTGTGCTCCGGTGCTTGTGGCCTGCTGGTACGGGTCTGCAAAGACCACGTTTAACCCCGAGTCGTCTCCCCACTTCTCGGGGTTTCTTTTTGCCCGGCGTTTGTCAGTGGTCCTTCAAGTCCTGGAAGTAGGCCCGGGCATCGGCGCGGTATTCATCGCGCATTCCGGGGTCCAGCCAGGCGGCATACAACTCCACCAGTCGCTCCTCGCGCAGCTTGAGCAGGGCCTGGTTGATCCGGGTGATGGCTTTGCGGCCCTGCGGGGTATCGGAGCAGCCGACGTGGATTTCCTGATACTTGCTGGTGCCTTCGACCGGGTAGAACTCCAGATCCTGCGGGTCCATGCCCTGCTGCACGGCCTGGTAGCGGATTTCCGGCCAGTAGCCCAACAGCAGTTGCAGGCGCCCCAGGCGCTGCATCTGCAGCAGGCTGCCCAGGGCGTCGTTGCCGTAGTGGGCGCGGATTTGCTGCGGAGCAACCTGCTGCAGCAGGTTGTCGAGCTGTTGCCCGTAGCTGCGCTCGGCCACCACCCCGATCAGTTCCTTGCCGCTGTCGAGCAGGCCATGCAGGTCGACCTTGCCGTCATGGATGAAGTGCGCGATCTGTTCACGGTCGGCACGGCGGATCGCCAGGCCATTGCTCAGCACTCGAAAGCTGGTGATGGAAAAGGCCACCCATTGCGCACGCTCCTTGTTCCAGATCAGCGCCGGATCACAGGTGAAGCTGGGGTCGCGCAACATCTGCATGCCCCGGGCGCGATTGACCCGTACCAGTTCGTGCTGGTACTCCGGCAGGCTGGCAATCAATTGCGGCATCAGCAGGTCGACCACTCCTCGACCTTTTTGCTGGCCCTCGAAAATATTCAGCGGCGGCAGGTCGCGCAGCAGCCAGGTGAGCATTTCGCCGGCGTGGCCGGGGGCGCAGGGCAGCCACAGCAGGCAGGTCGCGAGCGCCATCGTCAACCGGCCAAGGCCTGGCCTCGGGCGTCTCTGGGCCCGTTGCGGGGGGGCAGTGTGAGACGGCTGTTTCAGCTTAGATTGCCCCAGAGTTGCGCAGGTCCTGGATCTGCTCGCTGCTGTAGCCCAGGCCGGCCAGAACTTCGCTGGAGTGTTCGCCGAGCTCGGGGCCGACCCAGTCGGCCGAGCCCGGAGTCTGCGAGAGCTTTGGCACGATGCCGGGCATCTTGAAGGCCTTGCCGTCCGGCAGCCTGGCCTGGAGGAACATTTCCCGGGCGAGGAATTGCGGGTCGTGGAACATGTCCTCGGCGCTGAAGATCCGGCTCGCCGGGACTTCGGCCTGGTTCAACTGCTCCAGCACCTGCTCCAGGGGCAGGGACGCCACCCAGCGATCGATCACCCCATAGAGTTCGTCGCGGCGGGTGTCGCGCCCGTCGTTGCTGGCCAGGGCCGGGTCATTGGCCAGGTCCTCACGGCCGATCAGGAGCATGAAGCGCTTGAAGATCGCATCGCCGTTGGCGCCGATCTGCACGTGCTTGCCGTCGGCACTGGTGTGGATCGACGAAGGGGTGATGCCGGGCATGATGTTGCCACTGCGTTCGCGGATGAAGCCGAATACATCGAACTCCGGAACCATGCTTTCCATCATGGCGAAGATCGCCTCGTACAGCGCCACGTCCACCACCTGCCCCTGGCCGCCGTTGACCTCGCGGTGACGCAGCGCCATCAGCGCGCCGATCACCCCCCACAGGGCAGCGATGGAGTCGCCGATGGAAATTCCGGTGCGCACCGGTGGGCGGTCCTCGAAACCGGTGATGTAGCGCAGGCCGCCCATGGATTCGCCCACCGCGCCGAAGCCCGGTTGGTCCTTCATCGGCCCGGTCTGGCCAAAGCCCGATAGCCGCACCATCACCAGTTTGGGGTTGAGGGCGTGCAGCACGTCCCAGCCCAGGCCGAGTTTTTCCAGCACGCCGGGGCGAAAGTTCTCGATCAGGATGTCCGCTTCGCCCAGCAGTTGCTTGAGCACCGCCAGGCCTTCCGGGTGCTTGAGGTTCAGGGTCAGGGACTTCTTGTTGCGTGCCTGGACGAACCACCACAGCGAGGTGCCTTCATACAGCTTGCGCCACTTGCGCAGCGGATCGCCGCCATCGGGTGACTCGACCTTGATCACCTCGGCACCGAACTCGGCGCAGATGCGCGAGGCGAAAGGGCCGGCGATCAGGGTGCCGAGTTCTATCACTTTCAATCCGGCGAGGGGCTTGCTGAGGCTGGTCATGGGGCATCCGCTGGGCAGGAAAATCCGCCTAGCCTAGACCATTGGTCGCCATTAAGGCAGCGCCTGACGCCTGCCTTTGCCGATTATTTCCCGCCCGGGCCAAGGATTATTGTGCTTCTCATTCTATTGGGCGGCAGGGTTTAATGACGCCGCTTGAAAAAAGAGCGGTTGCGAAAGCTGTAAAAGGGTCTATGCAGCGATGGACGCCTTGCGGCTGTTTGCCGAGCGATCTTCCTGATATTTCTTGTTACAAATGTCGCCTGTAAATTTTACATGTGATGAATTGAAAACCTTACATGTGATGTTCTAGTCTCTGCGCCATGGAAAACAAATCCTCAGCCCATTACCAACGTTTATTCCGCCAGCGCCTGCGTGATCAGGGCCTGGTGAAAAAGGAAGTCTGGATACTGCCGGAGAACGCCCAGGCGTTGCTGGCGGTTGAACGCAAACTGCGTCAGCCCTCAGAAGGGCTGGCTCCTGTGGAAAAGGATGGAGAAATGAGCATGCCGCAGATCTGGAATGCCCGATCGCTGTGCCAGGCCCTGGTAGCCACCGAGTTGTTCAGCAGTGGCGAAGCCAGCGTTGAACTGCTGGAGGGTGCCGAGCCGAGCTTGCACGTGACCATGCGCGAATACGGCGACCTGCCGTTGTTCGTGGCCCTGTCCGGCGAGCAGATCCTGGTGGAGGCGCTGCTGTGGCCGCAAAGCGAAGTGACCGATGTGGCCGCGTTCAACGAGGAAGTGTTGCTCAGCCGCCAGTTGTTCCCGCTGTCGAGCATCGGCCTGGAAACCCGCTTTGGCGGTGAGCGCCACTACATGATGTACGGCGCCCTGAGCGCAACCTCGATTCTCTCCAACGTGCTCTACGAGATCGAAACCCTGGCCAGCAACGTGATCAGGGCAACCGAGGCCTACGAAGGCTACCTGAAGGCTCAGGCCTGACCTGGAGGAATGCACATGAACGTATGGAGCAAGCTGCTCACCGCGCTGCGCGGTGGTGCCAATGAGGCGGGCGAGGCCCTGGTGGACAGCCAGGCACTGAGGATTCTCGATCAGGAGATCCGCGACGCCGACCAGGAACTGCGCAAGTCCAAGGAAGCCCTGGCCGAGATCATGGCCCGGCAGAAACTCGCCGCCGAGCGCGCCAACGGCAGCGCGGCCAAGATCGCCGAGTATGAAAGCTACGCCCTCAAGGCCCTGGAAGCGGGCAACGAAGCCCTTGCCCAGGAAGTGGCGCAAAAGATCGCCAACCTGGAAAATGACCTGGCCGTGGAGCGTGAGCAGGCCGATGGTTTTGCCGCCAGCGTCGCGCAGTTGCGCAAGGCCGTGACCCAGGCCGAGGGCAATATCAAGCATTTGAAACAACAGGTGGATACCGTCAAGGCCACCGAAAGCGTGCAGAAGGCCCAGCAGGCCGTGGCCCAGCGCTACGGCGGCTCCCAGAGCAAGCTGCACACCGCCGTGGAGTCCCTGGAGCGGATCAAGCAGAAGCAGGCCGAGCGCGCGGCAAAGATGGACGCCGCGGCCGAGCTGGCCAATACCAGCAGCCCGGACGATGCCCTGGATGCCAAGTTGCGTGAAGCCGGGATCGTTGCTGGCAGCACCAGCGCCGACAGCGTGCTGGCGCGCCTCAAGGACCGTAGCAAGTCCTGATTCACCGTTGTGTTGTAGGGGCGGGGCCGCCTGGCCTTGCCCGGCTTTTTCAGGGATAGGAAAGCAATGGAAATCTTCCTGCAGACAGTGTTGTCGTTCCCCACAGTGCTGTTCAGCTTCATGCTCTGCCTGGCCGTGATCTACTGGGCCGTGGTGGCCATGGGCATGCTTGAAGTCGACCTGCTGGACTTCGAGGCCGACTCGCTGCTCGACAGTGCCCACGCCGGCGAAGGCCTGGCCGGGCTGCTGATCAAGTTCAAACTCAACGGGGTGCCGGTCACCCTGGTGCTGACCCTGCTGATGTTCTTCAGCTGGTTCCTGACCTATTTCGCCGAACTCTACGTGCTCAGCCACCTGCCCCTGGGTTGGCTGCGCTATCCCCTGGGCCTGTTGCTGGCGGTGCTCGCACTGTTCCTGGCAGCGCCCATCAGCGCGACGATCTGTCGTCCGCTGCGCCCGCTGTTTCTCAAGATGGAGGCCACCAGCAGCAAGTCGGTGCTGGGGCAGACGGCTGTGGTACGCAGCGGCAGAGTCACCCTGGAACATGGCGAAGCCGTGCTCGAGGACGGCGGCGCGGGCCTGATCCTGCGTGTGCGTGCCGATGAGGCACGAGCTTTCAAACGCGGCGATCGCGTCGTGTTACTGGAGTATCTGGAGGCGCAACACGCCTATCGGGTCATTACAGAGGACGAGTTTCGCGGCCTCTGAGCCCGGGCTCCCTCAAGAATCAAAGGAGATTGATTGCATGAATTTACCGTCGCTGCTGCCCATCCTGCTCGGGATCGGCCTCGTCGTCCTGGTGGTCTTCGGCCTGTTGGCCCTGTTCAAGGCCTTCTATATCAAGGTTCCCCAAGGCACGGCGTTGATTGTCAACGACATGTCCTCGACCCCCAAGGTGCATTTCACCGGTGCCCTGGTGTACCCGGTGATCCACCTCAAGGAGTTCATGCGCATCTCGCTGATCACCCTGGAAGTCGACCGTCGGGCCAAGGACGGGCTGATCTGCCGCGACAACATGCGCGCCGACATCACCGTGGCCTTCTACCTGCGGGTCAATGAAACCCAGGAAGACGTGCTCAAGGTGGCCAAGGCCATCGGTGTCGACCGTGCCTCCGACCGCGCCGCGGTCAACGAACTGTTCAACGCCAAGTTCTCCGAAGCGCTGAAGACCGTGGGCAAGCAGTTCGATTTCGTCCAGCTGTTCGAGAACCGCCAGGACTTCCGCGACCGCATCATCGAGATCATCGGCAACGACCTCAACGGCTATGTGCTGGAAGACGTGGCCATCGACTACCTGGAGCAGACCGCCAAGCACTCCCTGGACCCGAGCAACATTCTCGACGCCGAGGGTATCCGCAAGATCACCGAGCTGACCGCGGCGCAGAACGTCATCACCAACGAACTGGAGCGCAACCAGGAACTGGCGATCCAGAAGAAGAACGTCGAGACCCGCGAAGCCTCGCTGTCCCTCGAACGCCAGCAGGCCGATGCCGAAGCCCGGCAGAAGCGCGAGATCGAAACCATCCGTGCCCGCGAGGAAGCCGAGACTGCCAAGGTCAAGGAAGAAGAGCGCCTGAAGGCCGAACAGGCACGCATTCAGTCCCAGCAGGAAATCGACGTGCGCACCGAGAACCATCAGCGCGAAGTCGAAGTGGCCCAGCAGAACCGCCAGCGTGCGGTGGTCATCGAAGTCGAGAAAGTCACCCGCGCCAAGGACCTGGAAGTGGTGGCCCGCGAGCGTGAAGTGGAACTGCAACGCATCGAGAAAGAAAAGGCTCTGGAAGAACAGCGCAAGAACATCGCCACCGTGATCCGTGAGCGGGTAGCGGTGGAGAAGACCGTGGCCCAGGAGGAAGAGCGGATCAAGGAAGTGCGCGAAGTCTCCGAAGCCGAGCGCGCCAAGCAAGTGGTGGTGATCCAGGCCCAGGCCGAAGCCGAGCAGGATCTGGTGCGCCAGGTGAAGCAGGCCGAAGCCGACGAGACCCGTTCCAAGCACAAGGCCGTGGAAATCAACAACCTGGCCCAGGCCGAACTGGAAGCCGCGGCCAAGCAGGCCGAAGCCAAGAAACGCCTGGCCGAAGGCCTGGAAGCCGAGCGCGCCGCGCCTGGCCTGGCCGATGCCCGGGTGCTGGAAATCACCGCAGCGGCCCAGGAAAAAGAAGGCCTGGCCCAGGCTCGCGTACGCACCGAGCAACTGATTGCCGAAGCCCGTGGCGAGCAGGAAAAAGGCCTGGCCGACGCCCGCATCATGGAAGCCCAGGCGGCTGCCAAAGAGAAGGACGGCCTGGCTGAAGCCAAGGTCATGGAAGAGAAGCTCGGTGCCCAGGCCCGTGGCGAAGAACAGTTGGGCGCGGCCAAGGCCAAGGCCACCAAGGACCTGGGTTCGGCCGAAGCCGAAGTGCTGCTGCAGCGCCTGAACGCCGAGGCCGAAGGCCTGGGCAAGAAGTTCGGTGCCCTGGACTCCCTCAGCGACAGCGCGCGGTCCCACGAAGAGTTCCGCATGCAACTGGAGAAGAACTTCGAGGAAGCGATGGCTGCCATCGCCGCCAACAAGGAAATCGCCAAGGACCAGGCCGAAGTGCTGTCGGCTGCCCTCAGCAAGGCCAAGATCGAGATCGTCGGCGGCGAAGGCGACTTCTTCAATTCCTTCGCCAAGTCGCTGTCGGTGGGCAAGGCCATCGAGGGCGTGGTGGGCAAGAGCCCGGTGGTCCAGGACGTGCTGGCACGCCTGCTCAATGGCAAGGGCGCTCCGGCCGTAGCCGCTGAGCTGGCCGCCGCTGCCGTTACGCGCAAGGCCGACGCTCCGTCTGCCGAAGCCTGAAATGCCTGACCACAGCTGATTCGCCAGCCCTCGCCTGATCCTGTAGCCGTCGTTTTTATCGACGGCTGCAGGGCAGGTGTCAGGCGGCGGGTTTCAGCTGGCTGGTTTCAGGTGCTGGGCTCCAGGTTTGAGGAGCCCGCTTTTTTGCATACCGCCGTAGATCCAGGAAGGCCACGATGTCGGACGCTCAAGTCGCAACTCCCCCACAGGACGTATTGGATAAGGCCGTCGCCGAAGGCGGCGCCTATGAGGTGCTGCACAAGCGCCTGCTGGACCAGGGCCAGCGCCTGCGGGCCACCACTGACGACCTCAACCAGCGGCGTCTCGACGAGTTCGGCAACAGCCGCATGGAAGTGGTCGGGCGGGTGCGCATCCGTACCGAGAACAACTGCATCGCCCGGGACATCGTCCAGGTCGGCGACTGC
This sequence comes from Pseudomonas sp. JV245A, assembly GCF_032424515.1. Lineage (NCBI taxonomy): Bacteria > Pseudomonadati > Pseudomonadota > Gammaproteobacteria > Pseudomonadales > Pseudomonadaceae > Pseudomonas > Pseudomonas sp. JV245A. The sequence goes on along the minus strand of NZ_VYKE01000025.1, from coordinate 11,791 downwards.
CTGCTGTTCGGCTACAACGTGTTTATCGGCCTGAAGAAGGAAACCAGCGTCGCTGACGTGTTTTCCCTCTATCGGTTGGTGGAAGAGGGCGAAGGCTACGAAGCCGAGCCCGTGCCCCTGGAAGGCAGCTTTTTGGCGGCCCAGGGCTTCCTCAACGATTTCAACGAGCTCTATACCTATTACAAGAACACCCGCCTGCTGCAACTGGCGATCCGTGACGGCAAGCTGCTGGCAAGTTTCCAGATCGGCGAGCGGGTCACCGATGTGCGGGTGTTCCGCTGGTCGATCTCGGTGGACGGACGTGATGTCCGTTACATCGACAACCGTGGCGAGCGGGATATCGCCCTGCCGGCGCCCTTCGATTTCGAATGGAAGAAGGCCACCCGCGAGATGGTGGTCGAAGGCCGCTTCCCGCACCTGAACATCCTCGACACGGTGTTCGTCGAAACCATCGGCGGCGACCTGACCATCAAGGTCGAGAACAACACCGAATCGGGCCTGGGCATCTATCGCGAAGAGGTGCTGGACAAGACCCAGTCCCTGGACGACTCGCAGATCGAATTCGCCCGCCTGGGCAGCCTGATCCTGCTCAAGGTCTTGCCGTACCGTGAAGAGCAGTGGCGCTACCTGGTGTTCAACAGCCTGACCCGCCAGGTGGAGCGCATCGACGCCATCGGCCTGGCCTGTGTGCAGTTGCCGGAGGACCACGGGATCATCTTCCCCGGCGGCTACTACCTGCAAAGCGGCGAGTACAAGACTTTCGAGCAGTCCATGGAGGGCATGCGCTACAAGCGCTCGGTGCGCTCGCCCAACGGTGAAGATGTGCAGTACATCTTCTACCACCCGGAGCAGGGCCGCTCGGTGCTGCTGACCTACAACATGATCAACCGCCAGTTGCAGAACCCGCTGTTCGGCCACGGCTACGCGCGGCTGGAAGACGGGCGCATGGTGATCTTCGCCGCCGAGGGCGACGAGCCGACCCGGGTCCACCCGATGCAGGTCTGGCAGACACCGTTCTTCACCGAGGAGTACGCCGCGCGGCAGCCGACCCGCAGCGGTTTCCTCGGGCGCATCGGCAACGCCGAACTGGTGCGCAGCGTTTCCGACCTCTACGACCTGTGCCGCGAGATCGACACCCCGGCGGTGTCGGTGCAGCGCTACTCGCTGCTGTGCCAGAACACCCGTCGGCTGTTCGATGTGTACCACTGGCTGGGCAGCGACGAGCTGGACGGCCTGGCCCCGCTGCTGCGGGAAGTGGCGTCCACGTCGGAGTTGGTGCTGGACGAATACGAGAAGGTCGAAAGCATCCGCCGCCAGTCGGACCAGGCCATGGTGGCCGCGGAGGCCAAGCAGAAAGCCCTGCTGGACAGCCTGCTGGTGGACAGCTGGGACCAGGTGCAGAGCTTCGTCGATGCGCTGAACGGCATCACCACCCAGCGCGGCCTGCTGCTGACCATTCGCGACTACCGCTACATCGACGTGGCGCGCATCGACGCCATGGAAGCCGAGCTGCTCAAGGCCCAGGAACGCACTGCCGCCGGCACCGCGACCTTCCTTGCCAGCGAGCAGGCCCTGCAACCCTTCGTCACCCAGCTCGAAACCCTGGACGCCCAGGCGCAGAAAGCCGAAACCGTGGCCCAGCTCAGCGAGCCCCTGGGCGCCCTGCAAGCCATGGCCGGGGACCTGGACATGCTGTCGAGCCTGATGGCCTCGTTGCAGATCGACGACGCCACCCAGCGCACCCGGATCATCGAATCCATCTCGCAGATCTACGCCCGCCTGAACCAGGCCAAGGCCCGCGCCGAACAACGGCGCAAGGCCCTGGGTTCGACCGAGACCGTGGCCCAGTTCGGCGCCCAGTTCAAACTCTTCAGCCAGGGCATCACCAACGCCCTGGCCCAGGCCCAGGACCCCGAGCGTTGCGATGAGCAACTGTCGCGGTTGCTGGTGCAGCTTGAGGAGCTGGAGAGTCGCTTTGGCGATCACGAACAGTTCCTCGGCGACATCCTCGGCAAGCGCGAGGAGTTGCTGGAAACCTTCGAGGCCCACAAGCAATCGCTGCTCGACGAGCGCCAGCGCAAGGCCCAGGGGCTGCTGGATGCCGCGCGGCGGATTCTCGACAGCCTCGGTCGGCGCACCGCCAAGTTCACCCAGGCCGAAGAGCTCAATGCGTTCTTCGCCGCCGACCCGCTGATCCTCAAGCTGCGGGAGCTGGCCGAGCGCCTGCGCGAGCTCAAGGACAGCGTCAAGGCCGACGATGTCGAGTCGCGCCTCAAGGGCGCCCGGGACCAAGCCGTGCGTGCCCTGCGCGACAAGACCGAGCTGTTCGAAGAGGGCGGCAACGTCATCAAGCTGGGGCCGCGCCACCGCTTCAGCGTCAACACCCAGGAGCTGGACCTGACCCTGATGCCCCGGGGCGATGAGCTGCACCTGCACCTCACCGGCACGGATTTCCTCGAACCCCTGCGCGACCCCGAGCTGGAGGCCCTGCGGGACTTCTGGCAGGTAGCCCTGGAGTCGGAATCGGCCCAGTTGTACCGCGCCGAATACCTGGCCGGGCAGGTGCTGGACGCTGCCGACCGCGGCCAGGAAGGCCTGAGCCTGGAAAGCCTGAAACCCTTGCTGGCGCACCCTGAAGAACTGGCGCGGGTGATCCGCGACTTTGCCGCGCCGCGCTACAAGGAAGGCTACGAGAAGGGCATCCACGACCACGACGCCGCAGCGATCCTCCTGCAGCTGCTGCCCCTGCGCGACAGCGCCGGCCTGCTGCGTTTCGGCGCGGCGGCCCGTGCCTTTGCCTGCCTCTACTGGGATCGCCAGCAGGAACAGCCGCAACCTCGGCAATGGGTGGAACGTGCCCGTACCAGCCGGCATATCCAGCAACTGTTCGGGCGTCGTGAAGGCTTGCTGCAATTGCAGGAGGAAATCCTCGTGGCGCTGGGTGACTGGCATCAGCAGCACGCCTTCACCTTGGCCGCGGAGCTGTTGCCGGAGGCTGCCGAGTACCTGGTTCAGGAACTGGCCGCAGAACGCATCGAATTCACCTTCAGCAAATACGCCAAGCAGCTGCAGGAAGCCCTGACCCTGCGTCTGCAGGGCGCGCGGATGTGGGACGACTACCAGCAGGCCTTGGCGCGGCTGGTGGAACGGCCTGCTGCACAGTGGGCATTGACCGAGAACTGGCTCTCGGCCCTGTGCGCCGAGGGCGAGTTCGCCGAGTGGGCCGACTACGTGCCCGAGGCGGTGGCCCTGTCGCTGCTGCGGGAAGACTTTGCCAAGCGCATCACCGAAGTCGATCTGCGGTTCAAGGTCGACAACCTGATGGGTGAGCACCCGCGCATCCAGGAGCGCAGCCTGTCACTCACCGTGGACGGCTTCTTCGCTCGCCTGCGGGCTCACCGCGAACAATTCCTGCCTGGCCTGCAGCGTTACCAGAGCCTGCGCCAGGGCATCATCAGTCGTGAACGCTCGGCCCTGCGCCTGAGCGAATTCAAGCCGCGGCCGCTGAGCTCCTTCGTGCGCAACAAGTTGATCAACGATGTGTACCTGGGCTTTATCGGCGACAACCTGGCCAAGCAGATGGGCACCGTGGGCGAGAACAAGCGCACCGACCTGATGGGCCTGTTGATGCTGATTTCGCCACCGGGCTACGGCAAGACCACCCTGATGGAGTACGTGGCGCACCGCCTGGGCCTGATCTTCATGAAGATCAACGGCCCGGCCCTGGGGCACCAGGTCCGTTCCCTGGACCCGGCCCAGGCGCCGGACGCCACTTCGCGCCAGGAGCTGGAGAAGCTCAACCTGGCCCTGGAGATGGGCAACAACGTGATGCTCTATGTCGACGACATCCAGCACACCCACCCGGAATTCCTGCAGAAGTTCATCTCGCTGTGCGACGGCACCCGGCGCATCGAAGGCGTGTGGAAAGGCCGCACCAAGACCTACGACATGCGCGGCAAGAAGTTCTGCGTGGTGATGTCGGGCAACCCGTATACCGAGTCCGGCGAAGTGTTCAAGATCCCCGACATGCTGGCCAACCGGGCCGACATCTATAACCTCGGTGACACCCTGGGGGGCATGCAGGACGCCTTCGCCCTGAGCTACATCGAAAACGGCCTGACCTCCAACCCGGTGCTGGCGCCACTGGCCACCCGCGACATGGCGGACGTCTACCGCTTCGTCGCCAAGGCCGAGGGCAAGGCCTTCTCCAGCAACGAGCTGAGCCACAGCTACAGCGGCGCCGAGATCAACGAGATCACCACCACCCTGCAACGCCTGATGCAGGTGCGCGACGTGGTGCTGCGGGTCAACCAGCAGTACATCGCCAGCGCCGCCCAGGCCGACCAGTACCGCAGCGAGCCGCCGTTCAAGCTGCAGGGCAGCTACCGCAACATGAACAAGATGGCGGAGAAGATCTCGGCGGTGATGAACGACGCCGAGCTCCTGCAACTGCTGGCCGACCACTACCAGGGCGAATCCCAGTTGCTGACCACCGGCGCCGAGGAAAACCTGCTCAAGCTCGCCGAGCTGCGCGGTAACCAGACCCCGGAGCAGAGCGAACGCTGGACCCAGATCAAGCGCGACTTCGTGCGCAACCGTTCCATGGGCGGCAGCGACAGCGATGTCGGTACCCGCGTCGTGGCCCAGCTCAACGATCTGGTGGAAGGCGTGCGCGGCCTGGCCCGGCCCGCGCCGCAGCAAGGCATGCGTGAAGTGCTGGAGAACCTCTCCGAGCACCTGGAGCAGAGTTTCCTGCCGCTGCTCAAGGTCATGCACAAGAAGATCGATGTCGACCTGCACAGCCACCAGCGCATTGGCGACATTGCCACGCGCCTCGACGAACTGAGCCAGATGCTCAGTAACGGCGAGGTTCCGACCCTCAAGGACTCCCAACCGTAGGAGCCGGCTTGCCGGCGAACAGCCAAGGATCACGACATGGATTTTGCCCACCTGGACCAGCAACTGCGCGACAGCGTGCTGGACCTGAAACTGAGCAACGAAGAGCGGGACGAGCTGCGCCAGCTGGGCAGCGAACTGGGCCAGGACCAGGTGCGCTACATGCGTAACCGTGCCTTTGACCTGGTACGCGAGCTGGCGCTGGCGGACAGCGTCAATGTGCTGCCGGCGTTGAAGTGGCTGGAACAAGTGATCAAGACCCTGGACGCCAACAGCGCCCCGGTGCGGGACATGGCCAGCGCCCACTTCAGCCCCGGCGAAGACTGCCGGCGCAAGATCCGCGACCTGTGCCGCCAGGCCCGAATCTCGGTGGATATCTGTGTGTTCACCATTTCCGACGATCAACTGAGCGACGAAATTCGCGCCTGCCACCAGCGCGGCGTGGCCGTACGGGTGATCAGCGACAGTGAAAAGCAGTTCGATGTCGGCAGCGATATCGCCGCGCTGCGCGAGGCCGGGGTGCCGGTGCGGATCGACGACACGCCGTTCCACATGCACCACAAGTTCGCCGTGTTCGATGGCCGGACCCTGCTCAACGGCAGCTTCAACTGGACCCGCAGCGCCACCACCGGCAATGAGGAAAACCTGCTGGTGATCGACCATCCGCAACTGGTGGCCAGTTACCTCAAGGAGTTCAACGAACTCTGGAGCCGCTACGCGCCGCGTTAAGGCGTGCAGCGGCGGGCCTTGACGCGGCCTCAGGCGGCGTTCGGCTGGCCCCAGGCGCTCTCGGCGGCCAGGTGGTCGATCAACTTCTGGCACAGCCCTTGGGCTTTTTCCGGGGCGCTCTGGCGCAGGGTTTCCAGGGCCAGGTGCAACTGTTGCACCGGGTTTTCGCCGATAAACAGGTTGCCCGGTTCCAGCCCGGCAATCGCCTCGTCGAAGCGTTGCTCGTGGATGTGCTTGAGCACCATGGCCTGGCTCAACTGGTGGGTGTAGGCCGCCTGCTGCTCCAGGCGAGCTTTCAGTTCGACAGCCTTTGCCTGGTCGTCGATGTAGACGTAGCTCAGCGCCAGCTGTTCCAGGAAGAAGTTTTTTTCCGCTGGATCCAGAGGCGCATTCTGACTGTCGTCGAGGGCTTGCACCGCCTGGTCCAGCAGTTCACCGGCTTGCCGGGTCTGCTCCAGGTCGTGCAGCAGCTTGGCCTGCAAGGCCAGTTTCATCGGTCGATCGGCGTATTCGAGCTGGGTGTTGAGGCGCGCCATTTCCTCCAGATTGTTGCGGATCAGCCAGCTGTCGCGGCGCAGGCGCGGCAGGTCGGCCTGCACCCGCAGTTGGGTTTCCAGGATCAGCAGGCGCAACCATGGCCATTGCTCATCGCCACGCAGGGTTTCCAGGGTCAGCAAGGCTTGCTCCAGCAGATGGGCGCACCATTGCGAGTGTTCCTCGACGTAGCTGCCCCACAGGCAGACCAGGCACCAGATACGCTGCGAGGGCGAAACGGCGCAGGCCTGCAGGGCCGCCTCGGCCTTGGCCATTTCGTTGCGCCCGACATGCCAGTTCAACAGGCTCAGCAGTAGATCGCTGGCGTAGCTTTCCGGCATCTGGGCGATCAGCTGTGGAGCCAGATCCGGGCGGTTGGCGTCCAGTATCAGCTTGAGCAGCGGCGGGTAGCCGAAGTAGTCCTCGGGCTCGAGGGCCTGCGCCAGCAGTTCGAACCCGGCCTCGAATTCCCCGGTTTCCATGAGCAGGGTCACGACGATGATCCGAGCCGATCCGGGCAATTGCGCAGCCATGGCCGGGAACTGCGCATCTTGCCCCTGGGCACGGTACTCGCGCAGGGTCTGCTCTATCTCGTGTGGGTCCAGTTCGTTGACCGGCTGTTTGAGCAGCAGTTGCCAGGCCAGGCCGATGCTGATGGCAGCCTCGTCGGCCAGGCCCAAGCTGCGTTGCAGGGCAGCCAACTGCCGGTGCTCGCCGGGGGAGTCCGGGCTCAGCTGGTTGACGCCGAAGGTCACCAGCAAGGCGCGGGCCTGCTCGTGTTCACCCTTGGCCAGCAGCAGCGGGATGCGCAGCAAGGGCGCTGACGGCAGGGGTTGATGCAGGCGCTCCAGCAAGCCCAGCACAGCCTGCGGGCCGTCGTTGTCGAGCAGGGTTTCGAGCAACTGGTTCAGTGCCATGGGCTGGTAGGTTTCATCCAGCTCGGCCAGTACTTCCAGGGCCTGTTCCGGGTGCCCCTGCCGGTACAGCGCTGCGGGCATCTGGAACAGCCCCAGTTGCCGGGCTTTACCCGTCAGGCGTTGGGCCAGTTGCAGGCCCACTTGCGGTTCGATGGCGCTCAGGTGCGCCGCGCGATTGATCTGCGCCGCCTCGTCTAGGGTGATGCCCAGGTCATTGCCGGCGCTGCGCTTGTTGGCATAGACCACCAGCAGCGTTATCACGCCGGTAATCAGCAGCAGGATGATAAGTACTTCCATGATGAATCTTCCTCGGGTGCGGCTGTTGGCCGGTGACGCGCCCCGCCAAGGGCGCGCAACCGGGGGGCGTCAGTTGGTCTGGGAACTGAGCCAGATCTGGCCGTTGGCAATGCGCGCCATCAGCTGCTGTTTCAGCTCGCCGGCACGTTCGGGGGCACGCTGCTGCAGGTCTTCCAGGGCCTGGTACAGCAGCGACAGGGGCTTCTTGTCACTGAGCAGGATGCCCAGGTTCAGGCCCTCGATGGCTTGGGCGTAACGCTGATGCTGGATATGGTTGAGCAGCAGTTCCTCTTCCAGGATGCGACTGCCTGAATCCTCGGCGTTGAGCCGGTCCTGCAGGGCCTGGGCCTGTTGTACATCGTCGATGTTCAGATAGGCGCTGGCGATGTCCTCCAGGTAGAAGCGGGCGTCCATCTCATCCACATCCGGCAGCGGCTCGCCATCCAGTAGCTGCACCGCCTGCTCCAGCAGGGACCTGGCCTGGGCGGTCTGGTCCAGGGCGTGCAGCAGCTTGGCCTGGTCGCACAGATGCAGCAATTGCTCGTCACCGGGCATCTGCTGGCGCAGGCGGTGCATTTCCTCGATGCTGCTGCGCACCAGCCAGCTATCCCGGCGATGAGCTGGCAGGTGGCTTTGCATCAGTAGCTGGGTTTGCAGGGCCTGCATGCGCAAGCTGTTGTAGAACTCATGTTCATTCTTGTAGCCGTCGATCAGTTGCAGGGCCTGGGCCAGCAGGGCTGTGGTCCATTGCGGCTGCGCCTGGTGCAACTCATCGCAGAGGTTGAGCATCAGCCCCGGACGCTGCGACTCGTGGCTGGCTCGCGCCTGCAGCAGGGCCTCGGCTTCGGCGGTCTGGCCCTGGGCCGCCAGATGGTTGAGCAGTTGCAGCAGCAGGCTGTGCTGGTGCATCTCGGGGGTCAGGTCCAGCAGGCGCAGGGCGGTTTCGGTTGGCTGGCGTTTCAGGGCCGAGTCCATCAGGTCGCTGTAGGTCGAGGAGTAGAGGGTGCCGTTGTCGGCCAGCAAGCTGAAGGCCGGCTCCACCTGGCCGGCATCGAACAGCGCGATCAGCGCCTGCACCTGTTCCTCGGCCGGCAGTTCGGCCGAGTGGGCCAGAATCCGCTCGGCATGCCCTTGGGTGGCGAAGGCGTCGAACAGGCTGCGCAGCACAGTGTGATAGCGCTCCTGCCCGGGTTGCTGGAAGCTCGCCCAGGCCTGTTCGAGGCTGATCAGCGCGGCGTCTTGCATGCCCGCCTGAAATTGCAGGCGCGACAGCATCAGCAGATTGCCGATGCTCTGGCGTTCATGGGCCGCAGGGTTTTTCGGGTCGCCGAGCTCGCCGATCAGGGCCAGGGCGCGCGCCTGTTCACCGCGGGCCTGGAGGATTGGCACCTGCAGCAGCGGCCAGCTGGGCAGGGATTCGCCCCAGTGCTCCAGGAGCTCCAGGCAGGCCTGGGTATCCTGGCTGTCGAGCAGCGTTTCAATCAGGGTATTGAGCACGTATTCCCGAGCGTGAGGCGGCAGTTGCTGGTAGATCGCCGTGGCCTGGGCCTTGTGCCCAGCTACATAGAGCTCGCTGGCCACCAGTTGCAAGGCCAACTGCTGCGCTTCGCCCTCCGGCAGTTGCAGCGCCAGTTCTAGGGCCAGCTGCGGCTCGGCCTTGCTCATCAGCAGGGTCTGATTGATCTGGGCGGTGAGGTTGCCGGTCTGTTCCAGGTACTGCTGCTGGTCGGCGGATTTCTGGCGCAAGTACAGGATCAGTGCGATGAACAGCAGCACGATGACGAGCAGGGTGACAAAGAGGGTCATGGACGTCCTTTTCTATTGCACAGCGGCTCTGGCGCGGTGCGCGTCAGCCGGTTTGCGCGGGGTTATAAAGCCATGGCTACAGGCTGGCAACCGACTTTACCCAGCCAATGCGTTTCAGCGGATGTCATCCAGGGCGGGGGCGGCCCGGTCAGCGGTCGGGCAGGGCGGCGGGTTTCGGGTTAGACTTGCCGCCTTTTCGCACATTCAAGAAGCCCGCACATGGCCCAGCCGTCCACCACCTACAAATTCGAACTGAACCTGACCGACCTCGATCGTGGGGTCTATGAAAGCGTCAAGCAGACCATCGCCCGTCACCCTTCGGAAACCGAAGAGCGCATGACCGTACGGCTGCTGGCCTACGCCTTCTGGTACAACGAGCACCTGTCGTTCGGTCGGGGTCTGTCGGACGTGGATGAACCCGCCCTGTGGGAAAAGAGCCTGGATGACCGCGTCCTGCACTGGATCGAAGTCGGCCAGCCGGACGCCGATCGCCTGACCTGGTGCTCGCGCCGCACCGAACGCACCAGCCTCCTGGCCTACGGCAGCCTGCGGGTCTGGCAGACCCGGGTGCTGGACGCGGTGAAGAACCTGAAGAACCTCAACATCGCCGGCGTGCCCCAGGAAGTCCTCGAGACCCTGGCCAAGGACATGCCGCGCGTCATCAAGTGGGACGTGATGATCAGCGAAGGCACGATCTTCGTCACCGATGATCGCGGCCAGCACGAAGTGCAGCTGGAATGGCTGCTGGGCGAGCGCGGCTGATCGCCCGCTCTGCCCCTGAACGATCCACCGTCCCCCCAGAGAAGTTGCTGTTAGCCCATGCGTATCGAACCCCGTGAGTTGCCCGCCGTCCTGCCCTTTCTCGGCGATCTGCCGCCGCTGCTGACCCGCCTCTACGCCGCCCGTGGCGTGCAGTCGGTGGAGGAGCTGGACAAGAGCCTGGCGCGGCTGATCCCGTATCAGCAGCTCAAGGGCATCGATGCCGCGGTGGACCTGCTGGTGACCGCCCTGGACCAGCGCCAGCGCATCCTCATCGTCGGCGACTTCGACGCCGACGGCGCCACCGCCAGCACCGTGGGCCTGTTGGGCCTGCGCCTGCTGGGCGCGGCCCATGTCGATTACCTGGTACCCAACCGCTTTGAATACGGCTACGGCCTGACCCCGGAAATCGTCGCCGTGGCCCTGCAGCGCGAACCGCAGCTGCTGATCACCGTGGACAACGGCATCTCCAGTGTCGAGGGCGTGGCGGCGGCCAAGGCAGCAGGCCTGCAAGTGCTGGTCACCGACCACCACTTGCCCGGCCATGAATTGCCTGCGGCGGACGCCATCGTCAACCCCAACCAGCCGGGCTGCGAGTTTCCGAGCAAGGCCCTGGCCGGGGTCGGGGTGATCTTCTATGTGCTGATGGCCCTGCGCGCGCGTTTGCGCAGCCTGGGGCGCTATGAAACCCGGCCGCAGCCGAACATCGGCGAGCTGCTGGACCTGGTGGCCCTGGGCAGCGTGGCGGACGTGGTGCCCCTGGACGCCAACAACCGCATCCTGGTGCACCAGGGCCTGGAGCGGATTCGCGCCGGTCGCGCGCGGCCGGGGCTCAAGGCGATTCTCGAAGTGGCCAAGCGTGATCATTCGCGCATCACCTCCACCGACCTGGGCTTTATCCTCGGCCCGCGGCTCAACGCCGCCGGGCGCCTGGACGACATGAGCCTGGGTATCGAGTGCCTGCTCAGCGACGACGTTTCCGCCGCTCGGGCCATGGCCGCCCAGCTGGACGAACTGAACCAGGACCGCAAATCCATCGAGCAGGGCATGCAGCGCGAAGCGTTGGCCCAGCTCAAGGAACTGCCGGTGGAGTCGATGCCGTTCGGCCTGTGCCTGTTCGACGCCGACTGGCACCAGGGGGTGATCGGGATTCTCGCCTCGCGCCTGAAAGAGCGTTACCACCGGCCGACCATCGCCTTTGCCGATGCCGGTGACGGCATGCTCAAGGGCTCGGCGCGTTCGGTGCCGGGCTTTCATATCCGTGACGCCCTGGACGCCGTGGCCGCGCGCCATCCGCAACTGATCAGCAAGTTCGGCGGCCACGCCATGGCCGCCGGCCTGTCGTTGCCGGAGCAGAACTTCCCGGCCTTTGCCGAGGCCTTCGACGAAGAAGTGCGACGCCAACTGCGCGAAGAAGACCTCACCGGGCGCCTGCTGTCGGACGGCACCCTGGCCGTGGAAGAGTTCCACCTGGAACTGGCCCGCGCCCTGCGCCACGCCGGCCCCTGGGGCCAGCATTTCCCCGAGCCGATGTTCCATGGCGTGTTCGAACTGGTGGAGCAGCGCATCGTTGGCGAACGCCACCTGAAAGTGGTGCTGCGCAGCGAATGCGGCTCACTGAAGCTGGACGGCATCGCCTTCGGCATTGACCGCGAAGTCTGGCCCAACCCGACCATCCGCTGGGTGGAACTGGCCTACAAACTCGACCTCAACGAGTTCCGTGGCCAGGAAACCGTGCAGTTGATGATTGCCCACATCGAACCGCGCTGACCTGCGAAAGGGCGCCGGGCCTTGCCTTGTGCGTCCCCACCACCTTCCCCCGCCTCTGCTGGCAACCCCTGTAGCCGCTGCCG
>NZ_VYKE01000248.1:0-4745 GCF_032424515.1 Pseudomonas sp. JV245A | reverse complement strand
GCGTTCGAACTCCTCGCGACGGATCACGTCCCGGGCCCCTGGGTGCTCGAACACATCGCTTTGCTGGGCATCGCCGAGCCAGTCGCCGACCACGCTGGAGGCGCCCAGGTGCAGCGGCTGCGCAGCGGCCTCGGGGCTGGCCGGTTGCAGGCTGAAGGCATTGCTGCCCTCGGCCCGGGCTTGCAGGCCGGTGCCTTGCAGCAGAACGTTCAGGCCTTCCTGCGGGCTGTACTGGCCTTGCAGGCCACGGCTTTGCACGCCACTGGTGACGTGTGAGCCGAAAGAGATCAGCACTCGGGCTTGCCGGCCGAACTGGTTCAGGGCGTTTTCCAGCGAGGTCGGGGCGATGTGATAACTCTGGGCCTGGGCCTCGGCGGCCTGGACCAGGGGCAGGCTGGCCAGGCTCAGGCTGGCCCCCAGCAGCAAGTGGCGCAGGGTACGGGCCAGAGGCGTGAGGCAGGTGGGTTGCTCGGTCATGAAGGTGGGTCCTGAGAAGGGGGAATCAAGGTGGCTTTCCTTCTCTGTCACTTGAACCTGGGGAAACGGCTCATGGGCGGTGGTTTTTTTTCGGTGCCGGGGCGGGCGGCGATTGGTTTGCGGGGGCTTGGGTGAGGCCCGGGTCAAGGGCGCGTCCCCTGCGGAGCCGGTTGCAGCCCGCGGCAGCGGCGACAGAGTGCCGTCAGGTGCGGGCCTGGACGGTGACCCAAAAGCGGGTGAAGCGACGTACCTTGACCGGCAGGCTGATCTCCAGCAGGTCGAGAATCCGCTCGCTGTCATCCAGGGGGTAGCTGCCGGAAATCAGCAGGTCCGCCACCTGTGCATCACAGTTGAGCTGGCCGCGGCGGTAGCGCCCCAGTTCGTCGAGAAAGTCCGCCAGGCGCATGTGCGCTGCCACCAGCATGCCTTCGCTCCAGGCGCCGCTGCCGGCATCCAGGGCCCGGGGAGCTTGCCAGCTGTTGCCGGTGAAATTCAGTTGCTGCCCGGCCGCCACCTGGGGCGGGGTTGTGGCGTAGTCCAGGGGCGTCACGCCGACGGTTCCGGAGAACACCGCCAGTTGGGTGTAGTCCTTGAATTGGCGCAGGTTCAGCCGCGCGCCTTGCGGGCTTACCTGCCCTTGTGCGGTCTGCACCCGCAGCGGCCGGGCATCCTGGGCACTGGTGAGCATGATCTCGCCCTCCAGCAGGCGGATCAGCCGTTGCTGGCCATCAAAGCGCACATCCACCGCGCTGCTGGTATTGAGCTGCAACTGGCTGCCGTCGCTCAGTTGCAGTTTGCGCCGCTGCCCCAGGGGGCTGCGGTAATCCGCCAGCAGTGGCGGCAGCGGGTTGTGTTCGCGCAGGCCCCAGGCGGCGGCCGTGCCGGCGCCGAGAATCAGCAGCAGCTTCAGTGCCTGGCGCCGGCTGGCGGATTTCGGCGCGTTCAGGGCGGCGTGGGCCAGGGGCGAAGACAGGCCACGCAGGCGCTGGTTGACGCGCTGGATATGCTCCCAGGCCCGCTGATGTTCGCTGTGGGCATCGTGCCATTGCTGCCAGGCCTGTTGCTGGCGCGCGCTCAAGGGCCCGCCCTGCATTTCGATCAGCCAGTGCACAGCCTGTTCGGCCACCTGGTTGCTGAAATCGGGCTGGCCATTGAGGTGTGGGTTCATCGAGGCACTCACAGGGCGAAGTAGCAGCGCATCGCCGCTTTGTTCAGGTGGCGCTTGACCGTGGCGATGGAGATGTTCAGCTCCCGGGCGATTTCGCCGTAGCTCAGGCCGTCCAGCTGGCACAGCAGAAAGGCCCGTTTGACCGGGCGCGGCAGGCCGTCGAGCAGGCTGTCCAGTTCCGTCAGGGTCTGCAGGATGATGGCCCGCTCTTCCTCGGATGGCGCCACCTGTTCAGGCATCTGCGCCAGGGTTTCCTGATAGGCCCGCTCCAGGTCCTGGCGCCGGTAGTGGTTGAACAGCACGCGCTTGGCGATGGTGGTGAGAAACGCCCGGGGCTCGATCAGGGCCGGTGTTTCCCGGGCGCTGAGTACCCGGATGAAGGTGTCCTGGGCCAGGTCTGCGGCGCTGTGGGGGCAGCCGAGCCGGCGCCGCAACCAGGTGTTCAACCAGCTGTGATGGGCCTGGTAGAGGCCTTCGACGGTAGCGGTGTGGGACAAGCCGGACGCTCCTGCACCGAGATGGCGCATAAGAGAACAAGAATTGTTCGCATTGTAGTGGGGCGACATGGCATTCGGCAATCAGGCCGGACCGACGGGTTTGCATCGGGTTCGTCGCTGCTTTTTGCATATGAGAATATTTATCATTAAACTTGCCCGCCTACTTCCCCCGGCCGCCTGTGTGCTGTGCCGGACCTCCCCTCGCGTCAAGGTCGAAACATGAAAAGCAAGGCTGGCGGTCTTTCCGCTTCCTATCGTCTGGCGGTGGCTTCGCGGGTATTCGCCGCGGTGCTGGGGGGCTATCTGCTGGCGGCGTTGGGCAGTGTCTGCCTGACCTTGCTGCTGCCCCTGCCCAGGGCCGATGCCGTGGTCAGCGCAATGATGACGTCCTTCCTGTTCTATCTGGTGGCAGTGCTCTGGTGCTTTGCCTGTCGCAGTGCCTGGCAGGCCTGGCTGGGCCTGTTGCTGCCGAGCCTGGTGCTGGCGCTGGTCGCCGGCAGTGCCTACTGGGTGGCCCTGCTATGAAGGAAGGATTTCGCCAGTCCATGGCCTGGCTGCACACCTGGAGCGGGCTGCTGTTCGGCTGGTTGCTGTTTGCGATCTTCCTCACCGGGACCCTGTCCTATTTCAAGGATGAGATCACCCACTGGATGCAGCCGGAGGCGCCGGCCCGGGTCCTGAACGCCGATGCCAGCCTGGGGCTGGCCCAACGCTACCTGGAACGCCATGCCCAGGGCGCGCAACGCTGGTTCATCGGCCTGCCCGATGCCCGCCAGCCGAGCCTGTCGGTGGGCTGGCAGGCGCCCGGCAAACCCGGCGAGCGCGGTGCCTTCACCGAGAAACTGCTGGACCCGGCCACCGGCAGCGAAGTGCAGGTGCGCGACACCCGCGGCGGCGAGTTCTTCTACCGCTTCCACTTCCAGCTGCAGATGCCCTATCCCTGGGGCCGATGGCTGTCGACGATGGCAGCCATGGTGATGTTCGTGGCGCTGATCAGCGGCATCATCACCCACAAGAAAATCTTCAAGGACTTCTTCACCTTCCGCCCGCGCAAGGGCCAGCGCACCTGGCTCGACGGGCACAACGCGGTGGGCGTGCTGGTGCTGCCGTTTCACCTGATGATTACCTACAGCAGCCTGGTGATCTTCATGTACATGGTCATGCCGGCGAGCATCCTGGTGGCCTACAAAGGGGATTCCGATGCCTTCTTCGAGGACTTGCGGCCCGCTGCTGCCGCTGCCTCGGCCGCCGGGCAGAGTGCCCCGCTGGCCCCCCTCGAACCCATGCTGAAGCAGGCCCGGGAACGTTGGTCGGGCGGCCATGCGCAGCGCCTGGTAGTCAGCTACCCGGGGGACCTGAA
The DNA here is from genome assembly GCF_032424515.1 of Pseudomonas sp. JV245A. Taxonomy (NCBI): domain Bacteria; kingdom Pseudomonadati; phylum Pseudomonadota; class Gammaproteobacteria; order Pseudomonadales; family Pseudomonadaceae; genus Pseudomonas; species Pseudomonas sp. JV245A. Next base: position 1,243 of record NZ_VYKE01000248.1, on the reverse strand, counting down.
TGCCTCGGTGCAGGTGTTTCGCCATGAAGCCGACCGGGTGGCCCGGGATTTCGGCAGCCAAGTGGCGTTCAACGGCGTGACCGGCCAGCCGTTGCAGGCCTCTGCCGAGCAATCCCTGCCGCTGGCCATCGGCGGCAGCTTCTATGGCTTGCACATGGGGCGCTTCGCCGGTCCGGTGTTGCGCTGGCTGTACTTCCTCTGTGGGCTGGCCAGCACCGCGATGATCGGCACCGGGCTGGTGATCTGGCTGGGCAAGCGCCAGCTCAAGCATGCCAAGAGTGCCGCCCAGCCTTTCGAACTGCGCCTGGTGGAAGTGTTGAACATCGCCAGCATGGCCGGGCTGCTGCTGGCGGTGGCGGCGTTCTTCTGGGCCAACCGCCTGTTGCCCGCAGGCTTCGCCGAACGCGCCGACTGGGAGGTCAACAGCTTCTTCTGGGCCTGGGGCCTGAGCCTGTTGCACGCCTGCGTCCGCCCTGGCCGTCGCGCCTGGGTTGAACAACTGGGCCTTGGCGCCTTGCTGTTCGCCGGGGTGCCGGTGCTCAGCGTGCTCACCAGCCCGAGCCTGATGGATGGCTTCATGGTCCGGGGCGACTGGGCCATGGCGAGCTTCGACCTGGCGTGCCTGGGCAGTGGCCTGTTCCTGGCCTGGGCGGCGCGCAAGCTGCATCGCGCGGGGGCCGCCGCCACAGCCACGCCCCGGGTGCCCCGGCAACGCCCGCCGGCTCCTGAAACCGAGGTGAATTGAATGCTCCTGGTGCTGTTGCTCTGTTATGCCGGTTTTACCGGCCTGTGCCTGTCCCTGGACCGGCATCACGGCGAGCTGCTCGGGCACAAGCCTTCGGCCCTACGCCGCCACGGCCTGCGTCTGGGCGGCTGGATGCTGCTGGGCCTGTCGCTGGCAGCAGCAGTGCAGGGCACCAGCTGGAGCCTGGGGCTGGTGCAGTGGTGCGCGGTGCTGATGTTCAGCGCCTTGCTGCTGGTGCTGCTGTTGCCCTATCGGCCGCGCCTGGTGCTGACGATGGCGGGGGCCAGCCTGCTGGCCAGCCCGGTCGCGGCCCTGGCCCACTTCTGAGCGGACCGACGATGATGAGCACCCTGCCACCGGAGCCTGCCGAGGGGGATCACCCTGATCCGCAGGGCAGCCGTGCGCATTTTCTCCAGGTGTTCCTGTCCCAGCGTTCGCAGATGGAGGCCCTGGTCAGCCGCCGGGTCGGTTGCCGGGCTACCGCCGCCGACCTGGTGC
>NZ_VYKE01000247.1:0-4749 GCF_032424515.1 Pseudomonas sp. JV245A | reverse complement strand
CTTGACCGGGGAAAACGCGCCCTTGAGGTTGAAGTAGCGGCCTTCGAAGTCGAAGGGTTCTTCGGCGGTCCAGGTGCGGCGCACGATCTCCAGGTACTCGTCGGTGCGTCGATAGCGCTCGGTCTTGTCCAGCAGCGTGTCGCCTTCCTGGGGCTCGGCAGTGATGCCGGTAATAGCATGCAGGCGGATGCGCCCTCCGCCGGTGGTGTGGTCCAGGGTGGCGAAGGCCCGGGCCGCCACGGTGGGGGCGCTGAGGGCCGGGCGGTGGGCAATCATGAAGCCCAGGCGCTCGGTGTGGGCCGCGGCGTAGGCGGCAATCTGCAGGCTGTCGGCGCTGCCCGGGCCGCTGGCGATCAGCACTCGGTCAAAGCCCGCGTGTTCGTGGGCGCGCGCGTGCTCGCGGATGAATGCCAGGTCGAAGTCCGGGCTGCGCACGCCGCGGGTTTCGGACCATTGGCGGGGAAAGATCATGCCGACGAATTCAATGCTCATGGGGAGTGTCCTGAGGTCGCAGAAGAAGGAAAGTGCCTAGAAGCGGTAGTCCACCTGGGCCAGCACGGTGCGTCCGGGCATGGGCTGCAGGAAGGTGTTGGTGGAGCCGGCCAGGCCGCTGACGAAGTTCAGTTCGTTGGTCAGGTTGAGCACCCGCAGGGTGGTGCTCCACTGGGGCTGGCGGTAGTACAGGGCCAGGTCGAGGTTGTATTCGTCGGGGACCTTCACCGTCTTGCTCAGGTTCAGGTACCAGCTGCTGGTCCACCAGCCGGAGAGCTCGGCGCCAAAGCCCGAGTCGAAGCGGTAGTCGAGGTAGCCGCTGGCGGTGTACTCGGGGATCTGCACCGCGTCGAAGCGCCCGGAGGGCCGCTGGTTGAGGCTGTTGTTGTCGCCGAACACGGTGCCGTTGTCGGGGATGAACCCGGCGGAGGCGAAGCCGGCCTGGGAGGTGAATTCGTTGTAGGCGCTGAGCCGGGACAGGTTGAGGCCGCTGCGCAGGTGCGGGTCTGGCTGGTAGCGCAGGGTCGCCTCGGTGCCCTTGATGATCAGCCGGGCGATGTTGTTGTTGCTGTCCGGGGACTGGTCCCGGGCCTGCTTGAAGGTGGCCAGGGTCATGAACAGCTGGTCGGGGATGGCTTCGACCTTCAGCCCCAGTTCATGCAGCACGCTCAGGCTCTGGAACGCCAGGGGGTTGAGCTGGTTGGCGCCACTGCCGCTGCCCCAGCCCAGGCCGTTGGAGAAGAACCCGGTGTTGACCGCCAGGGAGCGGTCGAAGGTGTAGTACAGGGTGCTGTTCTCGGTGGGTTTGACGTAGGGGCTGACCTGGAACGCGAACAGCCGGTAGTTGTGGCTGTCGCGCCGGTCGCTGCCACCTGCAAGGACGAAGGGGTTGTCGATCCGGGCGTCGATCCAGCTGCGGCTGGCACCGATGTTCAGGCCCACCCGCTCGCCCAGGCGCAGGTTGTGCTGGCTGAACAGGGTCTTGGTGGTCCAGGTGCTTTCGGCGGTGTAGGGCGCCAGGGATTCGGCGTACAGGCCGTGGCCGGCGGGGTACATGGCCGCCAGGTTGAGCCAGCCGTAGTAGTTGGAGTATTGCGGCACCCCGGGTTGGCCGATCCAGGCGCCGTTGCCGCCGGCCGGGTTGCTGCCGGTGAGCCCCAGCAGGTCGCCGGGGTTCTTGCCCGAAGGGTCCAGGGTCAGGTCGTAGGCGTTGATGGTGGAGCCGAAATGATTGTTGGCGGCGATCGACTGGTTGAACTCGCGGCGGTAGATCAATCCACTGTTGCTGTCGTCCCGCAGGGTCAGGTCGCCGATCCGGGTTTCATTGCCCGAGCGCAGCTCGAAGCGGTTGTCCAGCAGGTTGTCCCGGGATTGCACCTGGAACGCCCCGACCGCGTCGGTGAGGTCCCGGGAGCGCTGGTAGAAGGTGCTGTTGGCCAGGGTCACGCTGGGGGACAGGTCGCCCTCGATGCGCAGTTGGGTGGTGAAGCGCCGTGAACTGCTCTGGTCTTCGCCGCGCTGGCCGGCCTGTGGCGACAGGGAAGTCAAGCCGTTGCCCGCCAGGCTCGGGTCATAGACCCAGCCGCGCAGGGTGCCGGGGCTGGCCTGGGTGTTGGGCGAGGCCGCCTGGAAGCTGCCATCCACCACGCTGTACTGGCCCTGGGCGTTGCGCTGGCGCTGCACCCAGCCCAGGGTCGGGGCATTGGCGGCACCGGAGGCCAGCACCGGCGACCACAGGGTATTGCCGTTCTGGATGATCGGCGTGGCGCGGCCGGCATAGTACTTGCCGCTGTCCACCAGTTGCTGGGTGGCGCGGTTCCAGCCGTGGGTGATGTTGTAGTCGTAGTAGTTGTCGTAGCTGGCGTTCCAGTCCACCCGTAGGTTGTCGTTGCGCCAGGCCAGGGCCCCGTAGAAGGCATCGAAATTGTTGTCGACGTTGTCGTAGTAGTCCTGCTGGCGCTGCTGGGTGATGCTCACCCGGTAGGCCAACTGGTCGCTCAGGGGGCCGGTGTTGTCGAGGCTGAACTTGCGCGAGTCGCGGGACTGGCCGTCCGGCACCCAGGCACCGAGCTCGCCGCTCAGACGGGTCTTGAACCCGCTGAAATCGGGTTTCTTGCTCAGGTAGTTGACGTAGCCGCCGCTGCCGGACACCGAACCGTAGGTCACCGAAGAAGGCCCGGCGACGATGTCCGCGCCCTCGTAGGCGTTGAAGTTGGCCGGATGGCGTACGCCATAGGCGCGTTGGCCGTCCTGGAACACTTCCGAGCCCTGGGCACGGAACTGCGGGGCGATACCGGCGTTCTGCCCGCCACCGCGGGTGATCCCCGGGGCGTACTTGACCAGGTCGTCGGCGCTGCGGATCGGGTCGTTGGCCAGTTGTTCGGCGTTGACCTGGGTGATCGAGCGCGGGGTGTCCAGGACCTGGGTTTCGGTGCCGCCATACACCGAGGTCGGTGGCCGGGTGGGCAGGGCATCGTCATCGGCCTGGCTGCTGGCCTGGACGGTGACGGTTTGCAACTGGGTATCGGCGGCGAAGAGCGGCGGCGCCAGGGAAGAAAACACCACTACGGCCAGGGCCGGGCCGAATGCGGGGCGAGCGAAGGCGTTGGAGGGCATGGCACATGAGCCTCATATTGAATCGCATGAATGTTCTGTAGGAGCCGGCTTGCCGGCGAAGAGGGCCTGGAGGCTCGCGGTGCTCTTGCGGGCGCCTTCGCTGGCAAGCCAGCTCCTACGGTCGGGCGGTGGGTCAGGCGCTGTTGTTGAGCCACAACCTTTCGAAACGCCAGGTGCTGAACAGCGACTGTTCTTCCCGGGCGCCGCCCACGCGGGTGGAGATGCTGTCCAGCAGATCGGCGTAGCCCCAGATCAGCATGCCGCCCCGTTCGTACTGGATCTGCTGGGCCTGGTGCACCAGGGCCGTGCGTCGTTGCAGGTCGGGTTGGGCCATGGCCGCGAGAAACACCTCGCTGAACTGCGGGTCGTTGAAGTGGGTCTTGTTGGACACGGCAAAGGGCGCGTCGGTGTGGATCGCGCTGGCCAGGAACGGCGCGCCGATGCTGCCGCCGGTGCTCAGGGTCCAGTCGTTGCGTTGCGGGCCCTGGAAGGTCGCCAGGTCCACCTGGCGGACCTTGAGGGTCACGCCGATGCGCTTGGCCTGTTCGGCCAGCACCAGGGCCGAGGTCAGGGCCGGCCCCGGGGTGGTCACCAGTTCCAGCTCGAGGTTTTCCTGGCCGGCCTCCTTGAGCAGTTGCGCCGCACGCTGCGGGTCGTGGGGGCGGGGCCCCAGGCTGTGGTTGAAGGTCGGGTCGCTGGGGGCATAGAGGTCGTTGGCCACCCGGCCCTGGCCGTTCAGGGCGCGGCGCACCAGCTCCTCGCGATCCGCCAGCAGGCGGAAGGCCTGGCGCACCCTTGGGTCGTTGAACGGCGGCTTGTCCAGGTTCATGTCGAAGGACAGCCAGTTGCCGGTCACCGATTTCAGCAGCCGCACCCGCGGGTCGCGCTGCAGGACTTGCAACTGTTCGGTGGGCATCACGTTGGCCATGTCGATCTGCCCGGAACGCAGGGCCGCCAGGCGCGCCACCTGATCCTTGAAGTCGATGATCTCCAGTTCGTCGGCGTAGGGCTGGCCGTCCTTGTAGTAGTTGTCGAAGCGGGTGAACAGCGAGCGCTGGCCGGGGGTGAAGCTTTTCAGCTTGTAGGGGCCGGCACCCACCGGGTTGGTCACCGGGTGATAGTCCACCGGGACGATGCCACCGAAGTTGACCCAGGTTTCCGCCAGGGGCATGTAGCTGCGGCCCTCGCGAAAGCTCAGGCGCACAGTGCGCTCATCGAGCTTTTGCAGGTTGTCGCGATCCACCCAGTGCAGCAGCGCCGCGTAGGGCGAGGCCAGCTGTGGGTCGGTGAGGCGGCGGATGGAGAAGATCAGGTCATCGGCGTCGATGCTCTTGCCGTGGTGGAATTCCAGGCCCTGGCGCAGGCGCAGGGTCCAACTGCTGGCATCGGCATTGGGTTCGGCAAACTCCGCCAGGGCCAGGCGCGGTTGCATCTGCTCGTCCCATTCCCAGAGTTTGCTGTACAGCGCGAAGCCTCGGACGATGCCGCTGCCGATGGGTTTGTGGGCGTCCAGGTTGCCGCTCTGGTTGCCGTCGAGAATCCCCAGGCGCAGGCGCCCGCCGTAGCGCGGCTGGTCGCTGGCGACCGTGCCCGGGGCGCTGGAATTGTCCGCGTCGCAACCGGCCAGCAGGCCGCTGCCCA
>NZ_VYKE01000246.1:0-4799 GCF_032424515.1 Pseudomonas sp. JV245A | reverse complement strand
CCCTGGCCCTGGCCCTGGGCGGCTGGGGCATCAGCGAGCGCAAGTACCCCCAGCACGCCGCGCTCGACCCCCTGGGCCAGATCCTCAGCGTGCTCTGCCTCGGGGCCCTGACCTACGGCCTGATCGTCGCGGGCGAGGACGGTTTCGGCAGCCGCGAGGCGCTCACCTCATTGCTGCTGGCGACGCTGGCGCTGCTGGCCCTGATCCAGGTCGAGCGTCGAGTGCAGCGGCCCCTGGTGCCCGTCACCCTGTTTCGCCAGCGGCCCTTTGCGGTGGCCAACCTGGCCTCGTTCATCCTCGGGTTTTCCTGCTACAGCAGCCTGTTCTTCTTCTCGATCTTCCTGCAGCAGATCCAGGGCTGGTCCGCCGCCGACACCGGCCTGCGCATGCTTCCGCAGTTCGTGGTCACAGGCGTTGTATCGATGCTCTTTGGCCGCTTGCACCGGCGCATCCCCCTGCCCTGGCTGATGGTTGGCGGCTATGGCCTGGTAGGCCTGGCCATGAGCGCCATGGCCGGCTTCGATGCTCACACGCCCTACTGGCGGGTGGGTTCGCTGTTCGGTCTGCTGGGGCTGGGCATGGGCCTGGCGGTGCCGGCCACCGGGCTGGTGGTGATGGCCTGCGCACCGGCAGAGCGCGCCGGCATCGCCTCGGCCAGCATGAACGCCCTGCGCCAGACCGGCATGAGCGTCGGCATCGCCCTGCTCGGCAGCCTGATGAGCACCCGGGCAGTGCAAGTGCTCAGCGAATCCGGCGCCGCGGCCGGGTTCGACGGCGCCGCCGAACTGGCCCGGCAAGCGGTGACCGAACACCGCCTGCCGCTGCACGACCCGCTGTTCGCCGACCTCTATGGCGCCGCCATGACCAGCGGATTTGGCCTGGCCATGGCCCTGGCCGGTTGCGCCAGCCTGCTGGCCATGGGGCTGTTGCTGGGAACTCGCCAGCAAGCGGTCCGCGAGCCTGCCGGCAGCCCCGGCACCAGGCCGGCTCGTTGACAAGCGCCGTGGTGGCACCGACCCTCCAGGCCCGGGACCGCTACATCCGGCCTGACGACTAAGGCGCCGTCCTCCCTGTCCGATGTCGCAAAGGCGTTGCTCAAGGTCGAATCCAGCCTGCCGCCCCGGCGCGCACTGTCCATACTCAAGGGCCTTGTCCCCTGGTAATGGAATACCCCCGTGAACCTGCCACCGGTCCTGCCTGACACCGCCCCTGCCCTGGTCAACCCGCTACGCCTGGGCCAGGACGATCTACGGCATTTCAAGGAGCGTGGCTTCATCAAGCTGCGGGGGTTGTTGACGCCTGCGGCCATCCTGCAACTGCGGGAGCTGGCCAACAGCCAACTGCGCCCGACCTCCTCGGGCACCTCGGCCCATGGCGACGGTTTCAGTCGCCTGACCCACCGGGTGACCCAGGTCGGCATCCTCGAACGCCTCTACCGGCAACCGGCCTTCGCCCAGGTGCTGACCCGCCTCAGCGGCTGCCGCCTGATCATGAGCGAGGCCCAGAGTTTCGAGCTGGGGGTGGGACGCTCGGGCTTTGCCTGGCACTACGACTCGCTGAACTTTCGCTACATCCGCCCCCAGGACCCGGCCTTCAGCCTGTGGATGCCGTTGCAGCCGATACGCCCCGAAGTGCAAGGTGGCGGCATGGCCTGGGTGCCCCTGTCGCAATTCTCGGCCCAGGAGAATTTTCAGTTCTCGCGCCTGCTGGCAGGCAAACTGGCACGGGGCGAGTCGGTGGCCGAATTTTCCGCGCACCTGCACCAGACCTACTGCACACCCGGGATGCTCACCGACAGCTTCGAAGCACAGCGCATCGAAGACTCATTCGAACCCGGCGACGCCCTGCTGTTCAGCAAGTACCTGTGGCACCGCTCCAGCCCCTTGCTGGCCGGCGACCTGGAACGCCGCCAGGCTGTGACCCTGCGCCTGCTGGACTGGCGCGCATGCCTTGATCCACTGATGCAGGAAGGCGAAACCCGCAGCGCCGGTGGCCTCGGCATGGGCCTGGACGGTGGCCCGCTGAACCCAGTGTCCTACGGCTCGCGCTTCGTCGATATCACGCCCGGGGCACCGATCCGCAGCTCGGTCCATTGCGGGCCGATCCTCTGATCCAGGCTAGATCTCAGGCCCCAGCAGCACCTGCTGCTGCGCCGCACACTGCTCCACCAGGTAATCCCAGACCACCCGCAGCCGCACCGATTTGTGCAGCTCGCGGCGGGTGCTGATCCAGTAGGCGCGCTGGATGCTTTCCGCCGGCAGCAGCGGCACCAGTTGCGGGTCGGCGGCGGCCATGTAGCACGGCAGCACGGCGATCCCCAGGCCGGAACGGGCCGCTTCCTGCTGGGCAATGACACTGGTGCTGTGGAACACCACCTGGGGGTTGCGGCAGAAGCTGTTGAGGAACATCAGCTCCTGGCTGAACAAGAGATCATCGACGTAGCCGATCCAGGCATGCCGGCCCAGGTCCTCGCGGCTGCGCAAGGGCGGCGCGCGGTCCAGGTAGGCCTGGCTGGCGTACAGCGCCAGGCGGTAGTCGGTGAGCTTGCGGGTCACCAGCATGTCGGCGCTGGGGCGCTCCAGGTGGATGCTGATCTCCGCCTCGCGGTTGAGAATGCTGACAAAGCGCGGCACCGCCACCAGTTCCACTTCCAGCCCTGGATACCGCTCGAACAGCCCAACCATGCGGCTGGCGAGAAACTTCACCCCCAGGCCCTCGGTGACCCCGACACGGATCTTGCCCAAAGGCGCGCTGGACTGGGTGATCTCTTCCTGCACCAGCAAGGCGACGTTTTCCATGGCCTCGGCGTGCTTGAGCAGCGCTTCGCCGGCCGGGGTCAGTTCGTAGCCCTGGGCGTGCTGGACGAACAGTGCGGTGCCCAGGGCCTTCTCCACCGCCTCGATGTGCCGGGCCACCGTGGCGTGGGTGGTGTTCAGCCGTCGCGCGGCGGTCAGCAGGCGGCCGCTGCGTTGCAGCTCAAGAAAGAAGCGCAGGTCATTCCAGTCGAACATGGGGTTTCCTTGCCGGAGTCGAAGGCCAACGCTGTTAGAAAACGCACAGCGGGTGGGTAAAAACTAACATTCTTTTAACGAAAGCTAACAACTAGGATGGCTCCCAATAAGAACGAAAAACGAGGTTAAGGATGCTCCCTGCCTTTGACGCCTACGACTACATCGTGGTCGGCGCCGGCCCCGCCGGCTGTCTTCTGGCCAATCGCCTGTCGGCCAATCCCCAGCACCGTGTGCTGCTGCTGGAAGCCGGTGGCCGCGACAACTATCCCTGGATCCACATCCCCGTGGGCTACCTGTTCTGCATCGGCAACCCGCGCACCGACTGGTGCTTCAAGACCGAGGCCGAGCCCGGCCTGCAGGGCCGCAGCCTGAGCTACCCGCGGGGCAAGGTGCTGGGAGGCTGCTCGTCGATCAACGGCATGATCTACATGCGTGGGCAGGCTGCCGACTACGACAGCTGGGCCGCTGAAGGCAACCCGGGCTGGGGCTGGGACCAGGTGCTGCCGCTGTTCAAGAAAAGCGAGAACCACTTTGCCGGCGGCAGCGAACTGCACGGCGCCGCCGGTGAATGGCGGGTCGAGCGCCAGCGCCTGTCGTGGCCGATCCTCGATGCCTTTCGCAGCGCTGCCGAGCAGAGCGGCATTCGCAACATCGACGACTTCAACGGCGGCGACAACGAAGGGTGCGGCTACTTCCAGGTCAACCAGAAGGCCGGGGTGCGCTGGAACGCCGCCAAGGCCTTTCTCAAACCCATCGCCCAGCGCCCGAACCTGGTGGTGCTGACCGGCATCGAGGTGCAGCGGCTGATCCTCGAGGACGGCCGCGCCACAGCGGTGCGGGCCAGCTGCCAGGGGCGCCTGGAGAACTTCAAGGCGCGCCGCGAGATCATCCTCTGCGCCGGCTCCGTCGGCTCGCCGAGCATCCTGCAGCGCTCGGGGATCGGCCCGGCGCCGCTCCTGCAACGCTTGGGGATCGGCGTCAGCCATGCCCTGCCCGGGGTGGGCGGCAACCTGCAGGACCACCTGCAACTGCGCCTGATCTACAAACTGGAGAACGCCCGCACCCTGAACCAGATCGCGGGCAGCCTGTGGGGCAAGATGGGCATGGGCCTGCGCTACCTGTATGACCGCAGCGGCCCGCTGTCCATGGCCCCCAGCCAGCTTGGCGCCTTTGCCCGCTCGGGCCCGGAACAGACCCGGGCCAACCTGGAGTACCACGTGCAGCCGCTGTCCCTGGAGCGTTTCGGCGAACCGCTGCACGCCTTCCCGGCCTTTACCGCCTCGGTCTGCGACCTGCGCCCGCAGAGCCGTGGCCGGGTCGAGATCCGTTCCGTGGAGGCCGGCGATGCGCCGCTGATCCAGCCCAACTACCTGAGCCACCCCGAGGACCTGCGGGTCGCCGCCGACGCCATCCGCCTGACCCGACGCATCGTCGGCGCCCCGGCCCTGCAACCCTTCAAGCCCAGCGAATACCTGCCCGGCCCCGAGCTGCAAAGCACCGAGCAACTGCACGAGGCCGCGGCCCGCATCGGCACCACCATCTTCCATCCGGTGGGCACCTGCCGCATGGGCAGCGATGCCCAGGCGGTGGTGGACGCACAACTGCGGGTGCACGGCATTGCGGGGCTGCGCATCGCCGATGCCTCGATCATGCCGCGCATCACCTCGGGCAATACCTGCTCACCGACCTTGATGATCGCTGAAAAGGCCGCTGAACTGATCCTTGCCAGCGTCCCCAGGAGCACGGTCCAGCACAAGGAGCCCGCCACCCCGGCATGAGCGCAGGAGC
>NZ_VYKE01000245.1:0-4801 GCF_032424515.1 Pseudomonas sp. JV245A | reverse complement strand
TCGGCGGTGTCACCGGCTGGCTCGATGAGGGCTTCCAGCTCAGCACCGGGCAACCGCGCCGCGAGGGAGCGGATCTGTCCTGCGCCTGCTGAAGGGCTGACTCCGCTGGTAGCGGCCTTGGGCTGCGGCTAGCGGGGATGTGTCGGTAAAAATGGCCCGTTCTGAGGCGAACGTCGGGATTTTCAGGGACAAACGCATCATGCCGGGGCGAGGGAGGAGGTAGAGGATCGCGGGCGCATATTTTTTATAAGTATTTGTCGCATAAACACAATTTGCATCCCGGGAGCCGCTCTAGACTGCTGGCCACTTCGATTTGCCCCCCAATCGAAACCAGCCAATAAAAGCCTCCGTCTCCTGGAGTTATAAATGAACAAGTTTGCGCTGTTCGGTGCCCTGGCACTGTCGCTGTTTTCCTTTACCGCTTCGGCCGACGAGGCCAAGCCGATCCGTATCGGTATCGAAGCCGGCTACCCGCCGTTCTCGATGAAGACCCCCGACGGCAAGCTCACCGGTTTCGATGTCGACCTGGGCAACGCCCTGTGCGAGCAGATGCAGGCCAAGTGCACCTGGGTCGAGCAGGAGTTCGACGGCCTGATCCCGGCGCTGAAAGTGAAGAAGATCGACGCCATCCTGTCGTCCATGACCATCACCGACGACCGCAAGAAGAACGTCGATTTCACCATCAAGTACTACCACACCCCGGCGCGCTTCGTGATGAAGGCCGGCACCAGCATCAAGGACCCGCTGACCGAGCTCAAGGGCAAGAAGGTCGGTGTGCTGCGGGCCAGTACCCATGACCGCTTCGCCACCGAAGTGCTGGTGCCGGCGGGTATCGACCTGGTGCGCTACGGCTCCCAGCAGGAAGCCAACCTGGACATGGTCTCCGGCCGCGTCGACGCGCTGCTGGCGGATTCGGTGAACCTCGACGATGGCTTCCTGAAAACCGCCGCCGGCAAGGGCTTCGCCTTCGTGGGCCCGGAGTACAACGATCCGAAATACTTCGGCGGCGGTGCCGGCATTGCCGTGCGCAAGGGGGATCAGGAACTGGCCGGGAAATTCAACAAGGCCATCACCGAGATCCGTGCCAACGGCAAGTACAAGCAAGTGCAGGACAAGTACTTCGATTTCGACGTCTACGGCGAGTAAGCCCGGGCGTTGAAAAAGGTGGTTGCCGGGGGCCGGCAGCCACCTTTTTTGTGCGCCACTGTTTTATTCTGCGCCACGCCTTTTTCTGATCTCCGGAGTTGCCATGCAACGCATCGACCATTCCTTGCCCTGGGGCCACCTGGGCACCCAGCGCCAGCTCAGTGTGTTCCGCTTTGGCAGCGGCCCGCGCAAGGTGTACATCCAGGCCAGCCTGCACGCCGACGAACTGCCCGGCATGCGCACTGCCTGGGAGCTCAAGCAGCGCCTGGCGCAGCTGGAGAACCAGGGGCGCCTGCAGGCAGTGGTCGAGCTGGTGCCGGTGGCCAATCCCATCGGCCTCGACCAGCAGGTGCAGGGCAGCCACCTGGGGCGTTTCGAGCTGGGCAGCGGCAAGAATTTCAATCGCGCCTTCGTCGAGCTCAGCGGCCCGGTGGGCGACTTGATCGGCAAGCAACTGAGGGACGACGCCACGGCCAATATCGCCCTGATCCGCCGTGCCATGGTCCAGGTGCTGGATGAGCTGCCAGCGGCTGATTCGCAGCTGCAAGCCCTGCATCGCTTGCTGTTGCGCCATGCCTGCGACGCCGACATCACCCTCGACCTGCATTGCGATTTCGAAGCGGCGATCCACCTCTATGCCTTGCCCCAGCACTGGCCTCGCTGGCAGTCCCTGGCGGCGCGGCTCAAGGCCGGGGTGGCGCTGTTGTGCGAAGACTCCGGCGGCAGCTCTTTCGATGAATCCTGTTCCGCGCCCTGGCTGCGCCTGGCCCGGGACTTCCCGCGGGCGGCGATTCCCCCGGCAAACCTGGCCGCCACCCTGGAGCTGGGCAGCATGGGCGACACCCGGGTGCAGCAGGCCCGGGCCAACTGCGAAGCCATCCTGGGGTTTCTCGCCGAACAGGGGCTGATCAGCGGCGAGTGGCCGGCCGCTGCGCAGCAGTGCTGTGAAGGCATGCCCTTCGAAGGCACCCAGTACCTGTTCGCCCCCCACCATGGCGTGGTCAGTTTCCTGCGCGATGCCGGAGAGTGGGTGGAGCGTGGCGATGCGTTGTTCGAAGTGGTGGACCCCTTGAGCGATCGCGTCAGCACCGTGTGTGCCGGCACCAGCGGCGTGCTCTTTGCCCTGGACCGTGGGCGCTACACCCAGCCGGGCATCTGGCTGGCCAAGGTGGCCGGCCGCGAGGCGATTCGTGAAGGCAAGCTGATCAACGACTGAACCGCCACCGCAGGGGTCGATCGGGCGTTGGCTGGCCAGCGCAAGCTGCAGCGCGCCCACCCCTTGATCCGGCATCACGCCCTGCGCCGGCCAGCCGGCTCCTACGACAGATGTGCCCATGCCCCGAGTGTCGCTGTGCATCCGCCTGCTGTTCGCCCTGTGTCTGCTGGCGGCGACGTTCAATCACCTGCGCGCCGCCTTCGAGCATGGCCTGCTCTGGGATTATGGCTACGGCGCCGCCACGCCCCTGGCCAGCCGGGCCTTCTGGGGCTCCCTGACGCTGTTCGATCCGCTGGCGGCGCTGCTGCTGTTGGTGCGCCCGCGCTGGGGCCTGCTGCTGACCCTGGCAATCATCCTGCTGGATGTGCTGCACAACAGCCTCTACGTGGCGGCCCATGGCCAGTGGCTGGAGACCTTCTACCTGTCCCAGGTGGGGTTTGCACTGGCGGTGCTGCTGTGCTTGCCGCTGGCCTGGCGCGGGCTGGGCAGATGAACGCTCGGGGCTGGCAGTGCTAGGCTCTGGCGACCCGTTTTTACCCCTTCAAGGAGCTACACATGATCCGCTACCTGGCGCTGTTGGCGCTGCTGGCCGCGCCTTGGGTGCAGGCCGCCGATGTACTGCACGATGACCTGCCGCTCAAGTACCTGGAGCAGGCCCCGGCCGAGCCGCGCAACCAGCCGCTGGTGATTTTCCTGCATGGCTACGGCAGCAACGAGGCCGACCTGTTCGGCCTTCGCCAGCGCCTGCCGGCGAGCTACACCTATGTGTCGGTGCGGGCACCGCAGACCCTGGAGGAGGGCAGCTACCAGTGGTTCCACCGCAAGGGCCAGGGCCCCTACGATGGTGTGACCAGCGAGCTGGCCAGCGGCGCCGAGCTGATCGGCCAGTTTGTCCGCGCGGCGCTGGCCAAGTACCAGACCCAGCCGGACAAGGTGGTGCTGGTGGGGTTCAGCCAGGGCGCGGTGATGGCCTATGAAGTGGGCCTGCGCCATCCGCAGTCGGTGCGGGGCATCGCCGCCTTGAGCGGGAAGATCCTGCCGGTGCTGGCAGCGCAGGTGAAGAACAACCCGAGCCTGCAGCGCCTGGGCATCTTCATCGGCCATGGCACCCTTGACCAGCGCCTGCCCTACAGCGATGCGGTGGATGCCCAGCGCTTGCTGCAGGGGTTGTCACTGCAACCGCAGTTCCATGCCTACCCGGGCCTGGGGCACAGCATCAGCGACGCCGAGATCGACGACCTCAAGGGCTGGCTGCAGGGGCTCAACCCCTGAGCCGGCACGGGGTCTACTGACCGAGGATCTGCTTCATCAGCGCGGTGTGGCCGGCCTTGTCGGTGGCCCGGGAAATTATCTGGATCACCGCCATGCGTGTGCCGGAGCCGGCAATCAGGGTGGAGTTCAGGGTCAGGCCGCCGCCCATGGTGGCGGTGCTGTCGATCTGGCGCACGCCAAGGCCCTTGAGGGTCATGTTCTTTTCGCTTTGCTTGCTGAAATCCGGCAGCGCCGCGGCCTGTTGCGCGAGAAAGCCGCTGACCGCGTCATCGAGAAAGGCGGCGTCGTTGTCCTGGACCTTGGCCCCATGGGGAATGGTGTTCTGCGCCGCGATCACCACGGTACGGGTGGTGGCGTTGGAATACAGGGTGCCGCTGGCGCCCTCGGTGCCATTGGCCTCGCTGCCGGCCGGCAGTACCGAAGCGCTGAACCCCTTGGGCAGGGTGAAGGCGAGCTTGCCGTCGAGGACTGCGACCTTCTCCCCCGAGGCCTGCCTGGCCGCGGATTTGCTGGCGGCGACCGCGTTCAGCGCGCCCAGGCCCGCCACGGCGGCGAACACCAGGACCAGGGCTTTTCTAGCGAAAGATGACATGCGCAATCTCCGGGCAGTGATCAAAGGCGCGCATCATCCCACGGCCGTTGCGGCCTGCTCCACAAGGATTTTTCAGCGCGGCTCCGATGACGGCCAGCCAAGGCTTGTAGGAGCTGGCTGGCCAGCGAAAACTTCCGCCAGCCCGGTGCAAGACTCAAGGGCCCCTGCGCCGGCCAGCCGGCTCCTGCACAGTGGCTCGCAACAGCCGCTTGCTCAGCCCCAGGACCAGCATCGACGCTGCCAGCGCCACCGCGAAGGCGAGCATGCCCAGCGGGGGCAGGGCCAGTGCCAGGGCCAGGCAGAAGGCGGCAAAGGCGTACAGGCCGGTGGTCAGGGAGCGCAGCAGGACGGTGGTGAAGGCCACGCCACGACTCTGATGGGAGAACACCGCAAGGACGCTGCCAAGCACCGGGAACACCGCGAGCATGCCGCTCCAGCGTTCGCCGACGGTGCTGGCCAACAGGGTCACGGCCAGGGTCAACAGGGCCCCGGCGAGCATCCGGTAGGGCAGTTTGTCGGAGCGCGGCCCAGGGCTGGCGGGCAGTTCGCCCACCGGCGGAAACAGCCGTGGGGCC
>NZ_VYKE01000244.1:0-4830 GCF_032424515.1 Pseudomonas sp. JV245A | reverse complement strand
GCTGCAGCGCCGGGACACCGCCATCGGCCACTGGGCCCGCAGCCGGATCATCTGCGTGATCGAGACCGCCTGCTCCTCCAACACCCTGCCGGCCGGTACCCACAGCATCATCAGCGAGGTGCTGGGGCAAGACCCGCAGCAGGTGCGCGATATCAAGTACCGCGAAGGCGATTACCCCGGCCGGCTGCAAGTCACCTTGCTGGACAGCCAGACCTTTGGCATCGATTTCTGGGAGATCCTCGGCAAGCTCAAGGACAACAAGACCTTTCGCTGCCTCAGTTGCGGTGACTGGATGAGCGGGCTGGCCGACGTCAGCGTGTGTGACGGCGACCCCAACATCTTCGAAGCCAGCCTCAACGGTTCCGAAGAACAGAAACACGGCCGCGCGCTGATCCGCACCGAGATGGGCCAGGCCCTGGTGGACAGCGCCATCACCCATGGCCGGCTGGAAAGCTGGGGAGTGGACCTTGGGGGCTTCAACCTCGGCCTTGAACGCAAGAAGAACCGTCGGCGCTTCTATGAAACCCAGCCGCTGGTGTTGCCCGCGGGCCCCGGGGTGGGCGACCACTTCGAGGACGAAGCGCTGGTGGACGACGCCGAACTGATCAACCCCGCCAAATACAGGAGTAGCCCATGATCGATTACCCGGACCGGCCCATCGATTTCACCCTCGGCCGCCAACAGCAGGTCTGGGCCAACATCGACGGCTACCTGCCATCGGACAAGTCCATCAGCCATCGGATGATCCTGTTTGCCGCCCTGGCCCGGCATCCGGTGCGCCTGCGGGACCTGAACCGCGGCAAGGCGGTGACCCTGTTGCTCGATGCCCTGCAGCAACTGGGCCTTGAGGTGACGCCAGGGCAGACGCCCCAGACCCTGGAGATCAGCGGTGAGTTCGCCCAGGCGACCCACGAGCGGCGGGTCGACCTGGGGCCCTCCAGCGCGGCCGCGCGGTTACTGATCGGTATGCTGGTGGGGCTCAATGTGCCGTGCATCGTCGATGGCGACGAAACCCTGCGCAACCGCCCCTTCGACTGGATCGTCGAGCCCCTGAACCAGATGGGCGCCCACCTGGAGTACCTGGGGCGTCCGGGCGCGCTGCCGATCCGTATCCACCAGGCTGCATTCCGCGGCGGCGCGGCGCAGATCCACATCGGCAGCGCCCAGGCCATCAGCACCTTGCTGTTTGCCGGGGTGGCGGCACGCAAGCCGATGTCGATCCGGTACCCGGTGGTGGCCCGGGATCACACCCAGCGCATCATCAACAGTTTTGGCGACCGGCTGCAGGACGAGCAGTTGCAGATCCACTACCAGCCACGGGACTGCGCGATTCCCGAGGAGATCAGCATCCCTCGCGACCCCTCGGCCATTGCCTATCCGGCGGCGTTGTTCCTGCTGTGCAACCGTCACCAGGAGCAGCAGCGCCTGAGCTTCGACAATGTGTGCCTGAACCCTACGCGCCTGGGCTTTTTCAACTGGCTGCTGGCCTGTGGTTTCAACCTGACCCTGGAGGTGGACAGCATTCGTCATGGCGAGCCGGTGGGCCGCCTGCTGCTGCGCGGGGGTGGCCAGCCCAGGGCTCACGACTTGCGCGACAAGCACCAGTTCCACGCAATGATCGACGAAGTGCCGCTGGCCCTGGCCATCAGCTGCGTGCTGCCCGGCAGCGCGACCTTCAGTGACCTCTACGAGCTGACCTTCAAGGAATCGGACCGGATCGCCGCCACCCGCAGCATGCTCAATGCCCTGGGCCTGGACTACCAGGTCGACGGCTACGACGTGCGGGTGGAAGGCGGGCAGGTGCCCAGTGTGCAGGGAGCGATCCCGACTTTCGGCGACCATCGCCTGTCGATGACCGCCCACGTCCTGCTGCTGGCTCACGGGCTGCAGGCCACCATCCTTGAAGGGCATTGCTACCAGACTTCATTTCCAGGGTTTGCCCAGTGCCTGGATCGCTTGACCGGACGGGAGGCCTGATGAGCAGCAACCGATACACACTCACCGCCTGTGGCGCCGATGGCGTGATCGCCGTGCATGAACCTCTGGCCGCTCTGGCGGCCACTGAAGTGCAGGTGGCGGTGGACTACTCCATGGTCAGCCCGGGCACCGAGCGTCATTACCTGCAGCAGGTACGCGAGACTGGCGAGCAACTGCCGCTGGGCTATTGCGCGGCCGGGGTGGTTAGCGCCGTGGGGCCCGAGGTGGAAGGCGTGCAGCCGGGGGACCGGGTGGTGGCCATGGGCTGGAAGATTGCGACCCATTCCAACTGGATCCAGGTGCCCCAGCGGCTGGTGTGCAAGGTACCGCCGCCACTGACCCAGGACCAGGCGATTCTCGCCACCCTGGGTGCCACGGCGGTGCATGCGGTGGACCGTGCGCAATTGCAGGCGGGGGAGCAGATCCTGGTGGTGGGCATGGGCCTGGTGGGCAAGATGCTGAGCCTGGTGGCGGCCTGTCATGGCGCGCGGATCTGGGTCGCGGACCTCAACCCCGCCGCCATCGATCCGGGCCTGCCGGTGCAGGTGCTCGACCTGCTGGCCGAGCCGGGGGCGATGGCCGGGCAGTTCACCCGAATTTTTCTGTGCATCGATGCTGATATCAGCGCCTTGTTCCCGCGGTTGCTGGCCCTGCTCAATCCGCAGGGCAACGGGGCTGGCCGCTCGCGGCTGGTGAATGTCGGGCGGGTCAGCCTGACCCTGGAGCTCTCGCCGCAAATGGGCAACATCGACATCATCAACGTGTCCCGCTGCGGTAACGGTTACCGCGACGATGCCTACCATCACGGGCGCAAGAGCGTGCTGTGCCCGGCAGGGGAGGCCACGGTGGAGCGCAACATCGCTCGTTGCCTCGACTACCTGGTGGCCGGCAAGGATTGGCTGGAGCACTTGCAGCGGGTCGAGATGGACCTGGGGCAGGCGTTGGCGCACTACAACGGCGCGGCGTTCTTCGCCCCTGGAATCAACCTGATCAAGCACAGGGAAGTGTGACGGCATGGCTCATCTATCTATTGCTTCGTGCCTGGACGACGTCTTCGCCCGGCATGCCACGGATACCGCGCTGAGCTGCAACGGCGCACGGCTCAGCTACCGGGAGCTGGAACAGCGTTCGGCACAGGTGGCGGCCCGCTTGCTGGGCTTGGGCCTGACGCCTGGCAGCACCCTGGGCCTGGAGGTGGAGCGCTCGATTGAACAACTGGTGCTGCTGGTGGGCATGGTGCGGGCCGGCCTGTCGTACTGCTATCTGGACCGCAACAACCCGCCCCAGTGGAACCAGTCGGTGTGTGAACGCAGTGGCGTGCGCTGGCGGGTCACGCCGGAGGTTGCCGGTGGCCCGGGGTATCTGGCGCTGGATGAGTTGCTCGCGCCCACGGACGAGGCTGCGTGCTGGCCACCGCTATGCGGCGCCGAGCCGGTGTACGTGAACTTTTCCAGCGGTACCACCGGCGCGCCGAAGATCATTCCCTGTACCCATCGCGGGGTGTTGGGGTTCTGCGACCGGCCGCGACATTTTCCGCTGCAGCCGGGCTTTCGCATGCTGTACGCCTCGAACCTGACCTTCGACGCCTCGCAGTTCGAGATCTGGACCGCGCTGCTCAATGGCGGCGAATTGCATATCCATGTTCCCGGCGCCCTGACCCTGGAACACCTGCATCGTTACATCCACGAGGCCGGGGTCGACAGCCTGTGGCTGACCTCGACCCTGTTCAACACCTTCGTCGATATCGACCGCGGCTGGCTGCGGGGCGTCAAGCGGCTGATGGTCGGCGGCGAGGTCCTGTCCGTAGGGCATGTCCGCCAGGCCTATGCTGCCGCCGATGGGCTGGTTCTCTACAACGGTTATGGCCCCACGGAAAACACCATGGGTACCTGTGTCTATGCCATTCCCCGCAGCTTCGACAGCACCCGGGACATTCCCATCGGCCAGGCCGTGGACGATGCCACCCTGTTGCTGCTGCGCCCTGATGGGCAGCCGTGCGAGGAGGATGAACCCGGCGAGCTGCTGATCGCCGGGGGCGGCTTATCCCCGGGGTATCTGGGGGATGCCGAGCTGACCCGGGAGCGCTTCATCGAACTGCCATGGCAGGGCCGGACGCTGCGTTGCTACCGCAGTGGCGACCTGGTTTCCCGGGATGGCCAGGGGCTCTATCACTTCCATGGCCGCAGCGATGACCAGATCAAGCTGCGTGGCCAGCGCCTGTCGCTGACCGAGGTCGCCGCCGCCTTCAAGCGTTACCCGGGAATGCTCGATTGTGTGGTGTTGCTGGATGACCAGGGAACCGAAGCGCAGTTGCTGCTGGTGTACCTCAAGGCGCCTGGGGTCGAGCCCCGGGCGCTGGCCGACTATGGCCGGCAAAGCCTGCCGCCGTTCATGGTGCCGTCGCGATTTGTCGAGGTTGAGCGCTTTGCCCTGCGCTCTTCCGGCAAGCTGGATATTGCTGAGCTCAAGCAGCGCCTGTGTCTCGGGCAGCCGGCCACTGAAACGGACGACTCGCCGGCAGGGCGTTTTCTCGCGCGTTTCGGCGTGTCGGCTCATGACCTGCAGCGCAGCTTCTTCGACAGCGGCGGCAACTCGCTGGCGGCGATCAAGCTGGTGGGCACGGTGAACCGTCAACTGGGCTGGGAAGGCCTGGGCCTGGAGCAGTTCTACCGCATGGCCACCCTGGGCCAGTTGCTGGACTGGCTACAGGCCCAGCCCGGCCTGGCGTCCCTGCTGGAAAACGGTGCGCAGGAGTACTACGTGATCGAGTCGGAGCAGGAGTCCTTGCCCGCCGCCCATGCAGGGTTTTCGATCAATACTCACCTGGGGCGTTTTGCCGTGGTCCGCGCCACC
>NZ_VYKE01000243.1:0-4899 GCF_032424515.1 Pseudomonas sp. JV245A | reverse complement strand
ATGGGCGCACTGTTCGCCTGGGGCTCGGGGCCGCAGGCCAGCGTCGAGGCCGTGTCCCGCGGCATGCACTGGACCTTTGGCGTGGCGGCGCTGCTGATGCTGCTGGCCTTGCTCAGCGCCGGGCGCAACCGGCTGTCCGAGGACGCCGGCTCGCCCTTCATCAGTCGTCTGCTGGCGTACAAACCCACCTACATGATCCTCGACGACCACGAGATCGAGGACAACTGAACGCAGGACCGCATCGACAAGAACGGTAGCAAGCGCACCCTGTTCAACTGGGCGATGGGCGCCTACATGAGCTACCAGTGGAGCCATGGGCCGCGCTTCGAGGACAGCTATGTGCAGAACCGTGCGATGTCCGGCAACGATCAGTACCTCAAGCACCGTTCGGTCAAGCAGCTGTTCTACGACTTTTCCTGTTCCAACTATCCGTTCTTCGTGCTGGATACCCGTACCCAGCGCTTTGTCGATGATGTGCCCGGCGCCCTGCAGG
The DNA here is from genome assembly GCF_032424515.1 of Pseudomonas sp. JV245A. Taxonomy (NCBI): domain Bacteria; kingdom Pseudomonadati; phylum Pseudomonadota; class Gammaproteobacteria; order Pseudomonadales; family Pseudomonadaceae; genus Pseudomonas; species Pseudomonas sp. JV245A. The sequence continues at coordinate 4,406 of NZ_VYKE01000243.1, read as the reverse complement.
ACAACCACCTGCTGGGCCGACCCTCACTGCACCCGGCCGAACCCGGCCAGTTGGATCGCTTGTGCGCCTGGTTGCGGTATATGCAGGAGGACCGGGGCAACACCCCCAAGTTCGTGGTGACGTCCAGCGTCTTTGTACCCAATGGCGTGGATACCGCGGGCGAGGGCCCGCGCTACGAGCGGCGCAAGAACCAGAGCGACTCCTGGTCGGCGTTTCCCAGCACCCGCAGCACCGTGCTGGAAACCATCGCCCTGTACCAGGTGCAGAACGTGGTGTTCCTGTCCGGCGACATTCATTGCTCGAACATTTCCCGGTTGCAGTTCAGTGGCGGAGCCCAGGGCATCAAGGCTCATGCGGTCACCTCGTCAGCCTTCTATTGGCCGTTCCCCTTTGCCGACGGCGTCCCTGCCGGCTACGTGCATGACTCGCGCGCCCCCCAGACCCCGGACAGCTTTGCCCTGAAAAATGTCCCGGGCACCATGGACTACCGCACCTGGGCTTTTACCCAGGCCGACAACTTCGCCCGCTTGGACCTGCACCCCGACACCGCCGAAATGCAGGTGCAGTTCTACGGCACCGACGGCGAGCCCCTGGTGACCCGCAAGCAGGACGATAGCGTCAACGACCAGCCGGAGCGGCTGCAACTGATGCCCTGGTAGCGGGGCTGGCCCGGGCGCACCTGCTCTAGTGGCCTGTCACATGGAGTTGGTGCAGATGGCTCACCCGCCCGAGAAACATCATCTGGCGCATGTACATCGCCACGAGCAGGGCCAGGGCGCTAAAGCCGTTGAACCCGGGATGCTGGGCCATGGACAGCGCCCCACAGGCGCTGAAGCCGATTTCGATCAGGGCCAGGGCGATACAGCCGGTCAACAGGTTCTGGCAGAGGCTGACCTCCGCCATCGCCTTGACCAGGGTCTTGCCGGCGCCGTCATCTGCCTGGATGACTTCATCCAGTTGCCTGGTCACCGCCTTCCACCTGGCGAAGCTGGAGGATGCCGGGGCATCTGCCAGGCCTACCAGCGCCGCCAGGAACCTGCAGCGGTTCAGCGTAGCGATGGATAGCCAGTCCCAGAGCGGGGCGAAGCCGGTGAAGACGATACCGGACACGTAGCTGAGGATGATCAGCACGAACAACAGGGCGCCGCCGAGAATATCGGGGGTTTGCAGCTGTTCGTGGGGGTACTTGAAGGCCAGGACGATCCAGAACGCCATGCCCGGGCAGATCCGCGCAATCAGATCGTAATAGACGCTGGGAATGAGGTTGAGGATCGAGGTGAGCCCGCTGCCGCCCTCGCTCTTGCCAGGCTCTTTCTTGCCCTTGTCTGCTTCGCACATGGCGCTCTCCCTTGCCCAGGAACTCCTGGCTCCTAACTCTTAGTCCAAGGGGGGAGCGTTGTCCACGGAACGGGCTGGACAAGCACTTTCAGTGCTGCCAGGGCAGGGGGGCGCCTCGAACACGCGGTTGGGCGAACACAGGGCCTGGGCGCCCTGTGTCCCTTTGCCAGTCAGTACCCAGGGGCGGCTTACAGCCCCAGTTCCAGCGCCAGCAGGTCCGCCAGTGGCTGGCGGCGGCGGATCAGTTTCGGCTGGCCGTTCTCGAACAGCACCTCCGGCAGCAGCGGGCGGCTGTTGTAGTTGGAGGACATGCTGGCGCCATAGGCGCCGGTGTCGTGCAGTACCAGCAGGTCGCCGACCCGGGCCTGGGGCAGGGGGCGCGGGGTCAGGCATTCGTCGTCCTGGGTGAAGATGTCGCCGGACTCGCACAGCGGGCCGCCGACCACGGTCAGTTGTTGCGGGCGCTCCACCGGGTGGCCGGCGGCGTCCAGCAGGCTCATGCCGTGGTAGGCGCCGTACATGGCCGGGCGCATCAGGTCGTTGAACCCGGTGTCCACCAGCACGAAGTGATGCTGGCCGGCGGTCTTCACCACCCGCACTTCGCTGACCAGGCAGCCGGCCTCGGCCACCAGGAAGCGCCCCGGTTCGATCTCCATGCGCACGCCGTGGCCCAGGTAGGCCTCGATCTCCTGGCGCGCCACTTTCCAGGCATTGGCGTAACGCTGCACGTCCACCGGGGTGTCGCCCTCGCGGTAGGGGGTGGACAGGCCGCCGCCGATGGAGAAGGCCTCGAGGTCGTGGTCCAGGGATTTCACCGCCGCCACCATGGCTGCGCCCACCTGTTCCAGGTGGTCGTAGTCGACCCCGGAGCCGATGTGCATGTGCAGGCCCACCAGGTGCAGGCCATGCTGGCGGATCACCGCCAGGGCTTCGCTCATCTGGTCGTGCCAGATGCCGTGTTTGCTGTTTTCGCCACCGGTGTTGGTCTTGCGGCTGTGGCCGTGGCCGAAGCCCGGGTTGATCCGCAGCCAGACCCGGTGCCCCGGGGATTTCTCCCCCAGCTGGCGGAGCATGTCGATGGAGCCGGCGTTGACTTCCACCTGCAGTTCCACCACCCGGGCCAGGGTGGCCTCGTCGAACAGGTCGCAGGTGAAGACGATGCCGGCATCCACCGGGCTGAAGCCGGCCAGCAGGGCGCGTTCGATTTCCCCCAGGGACACCGCATCGACCCGTACCCCGGCCTCGCGGATCAGGCGCAGCAGGTGCAGGTTGGACGAGGCCTTCTGGGCGTAGCGCACCACGTCGAACGCCTGCAACTGGGCGATGCGCGCCTGGATGGTGGCGGCGTCATAGCACCACAGTGGAGTGCCGTACTGGCGGGCGGCGGCGACAAGTTGAGCGGGGGAAAATGGAATGGCCATGGCGAATGCAATCTGTGATCAGTGGGAATGGAGGCAGCATGCCCGTTGGCAGCTATTCAAGAAAATATCTATTCTTTGCCAAGATATTCATATCTGATATGGATTGGTTGATTAAGCGAGTTTCCCGCCATGGACATCTCCCTGCGGCACATCGAAGTGTTCCGCGCCATCATGCAGGCCGGCAGCGTCACCGGCGCCGCGCGCCTGCTGTTTACTTCGCAGCCCACCGTGAGTCGCGAGCTGGCCCGGCTGGAAACGCTTTCCGGCTTGCGCCTGTTCGATCGTGAAGGCGGGCGCCTGCTGCCCACGGCCCAGGCCCTGCTGTTGCTGGAGGAAGTCGAGCGGGCCTATGTGGGGCTGGAGCGGATCAACAGCGTGGCCCAGTCGATCCGCCGTTTCGAGCATGGCCAGTTGAGCCTGAGCTGCCTGCCGCTGTTCTCCCAGACCCTGCTGCCGCCGGTGTGCAAGCAGTTCCAGGCGCAGCACCCGGGCATCGGCCTGAGCATCACCGCCCAGGAATCGCCGCTGTTGGAAGAGGCCCTCAGTGCCCAGCGCCATGACCTGGGCCTGACCGAAAGCGAGCACCTGCCCCGGGGCACCCAGGGCGAACTGCTGTTCTGCGCCGACATGGTCTGCATCCTCGCGGACGACCATCCGCTGCTGGCCAGGCCACGGCTGGCGCTTGCGGATTTTCGCGGCCAGGACTTCATCAACCTCTCGGGCCTGGATATCTACCGGCAGACCCTGGATGAGCATTTTCGCCAGGCCGGGGTGGATCGCCGGATAGTGGTGGAAACCACCAACGCAGCTTCGGTGTGCGCCATGGTGCGCCAGCGGCTCGGGGTGGCGATCATCAATCCCTTGAGTGCCATGGAAGAGGCCGGGCGCGGCCTGGCGATCCGGCCGTTGCAGCTGTCGGTGCCCTATCGGGTGATGCTGATCCGCCCGGATTACCGGCCCTCGTCGAGTTTTGTCGAGGGTTTCAGTGAAGCCCTGCGCACCCAGGCCAAGGCACTGCAAGAGCAGGTCGGGCGGATAGTGCAGGGAGGGCAAGGGGTGAATCGCTCAGGCTGATGGGGGGGGCGTGGCCCAATGTTCAGCTTGTTGGTGAAGAGGGCGCGTTGGCGCTTCAGGGAAACATGTCCCTCTCGTATGGCGGCAGACAGTTACCGAGGATAGCCCTGCGGTCGGCTGATCTTGTGGCAAGCCTCAGGTGCAGGCCCGGACCGTAGCGACTTAACCCCCTGACCAGTTCTGGAGTCAAATAAAATGCCTATTGCCATTCACGCACGCAACAACACCGCCGCTGCGCAGCAAGTCGCCATCAGGAATACCGCCCAGGGCAACAACCTGGCCAACGTCAACATACCTGCCCAGGGCAACGTGGTTCTTTATGTCCTGCAAGCGGATGCCAGTGCCGACCTGTATCTGATCTGCAATGCCAATGCTGCCCAGGCTGCCCAGTTGAGCGTCGTCTACCAGGGCCATAGCAGTGTGGTTCAAGACAGCGACTGGGCCCGCCAATGGACAGTCGATGGTGCCGTGGATGGCGTACAGCTGGACCTGGCATAGCGGGAAAAACTCGCTGGCAAAGACCATCCTGCGCACGCCTTGCCTGTAGGAGCCAGCTTGCTGGCGAAGGCGCTC
>NZ_VYKE01000242.1:0-4921 GCF_032424515.1 Pseudomonas sp. JV245A | reverse complement strand
GCTGGATGCCCGCCACCGGCCATGCAACTTCGTGCCGCACCTCAAGCCGGTGCAGGCCTGCGAGAGCCGGGGATGAGCCAGAACCCACTGATGCCGGTGGAAGAGGCATTGGCCAGCCTGCTGGCCATGGCCGACGCCCAGCGCCTGCCGGAGAGCGAAACCCTGGCCGTGGATCAGGCCCGGCAACGGGTGCTGGCCACCGACCTGGTGGCGACCCTGGACCTGCCGCCCTGGCCCAACAGTGCCATGGACGGCTACGCCCTGAACCTGCAGCACTGGGACGGTGCACCGTTGCCGGTAGCGCAGACCGTGTTCGCCGGGCAGCCCGGTGCGCCCCTGCAACCGGGCAGCTGTGCGCGGATCTTCACCGGCGCCCCGGTGCCCGAAGGCGCCGACTGCGTCGAGATGCAAGAGAACGTCGAGCTGCTGGAAGACGGCCGGGTGCGTTTTACCCAGGCCCTGAAAACGGGGCAGAACATTCGCCCCCAGGGCCAGGAGAACCGCGCCGGCGAGGTGTTGCTGCAGGCCGGCAAGCGCCTCGGCCCCTTCGAGCTGGCGGTGGCCGCCGCCCAGGGCTGCACCGAGTTGCAGGTGGTGCGCCGCCCGCGCGTGGCGCTGCTGTCCACCGGCGATGAATTGCTGGAGCCGGGCACGCCCATGCGCCCCGGCTGCATCTACAACAGCAACCGCACCCTGCTCAGGCACTGGCTGGACGCCCTGGGCTGCGAGGTGATCGACGCCGGGATCCTGCCCGACCGGCCGCAGCACACCCGCCTCAGGCTGGAGCAGTTGCAGCATGGCGCGGACCTGATCCTGACCACCGGCGGCGTTTCCGCCGGGGATGCCGACTGCCTCGGGCAGGTGCTCAGGGACAGTGGCCGGCCGCTGTTCTGGAAACTCGCCATCAAGCCCGGCAAGCCCCTGACCGTGGGTTACTTCGGACAGGTGCCGGTGATCGGCCTGCCGGGCAACCCGGCCTCGGCACTGGTGACCTTCGGCCTGTTGGCCCGGGCCTACCTGCTGCGGCTGCAGGGGGTACAGGAGGTGGCGCCGCTGAGCGTCGAGGTGCCTGTGGCCTTCGCTTGGCCCAAGGCCGGCAAGCGCCGCGAGTACCTGCGAGCGCGCCTGGAGAACGGCCGCGCCGTGCTTTATCCGAACCAGAGTTCCGGGGTGTTGCTGGGGGCTTCCTGGGCCGATGGCCTGGTGGAAATCGTCGAGGGCCGGACCTTGCAGGCAGGGGATCGGGCGCCCTTCATTCCTTTCAGCGAGCTGTTCTAGATCTTCCAGTGCCGGGCGCTCTTGGCCAGGCGCTGGTGCATCTCGCCGAGGGTCGCGGCCAGTTGCCGGGTCAGCAGCCGGTAACCATCCAGGGCCGAATACACCGGGGCCTCCAGAGCGTTTTCGGGGTGGCCTTCCACGGATTTCTCCAGGCGCTGGGTGACCCCCGATTGCAGGGCCCGGGCCATGCCGATCAGTTGCACGCGGATCTGCCGGTGCTCGGCCTTGAGCGCCAGTTGCATCTGCGCCATGGCCTGCGGGTCGCTGGCATCGGGGCGGGTGTTGCCGAGGATCTCCAGGGTGCTGATGCACATGCGCAGGTTGCGCTGGATGGCGTCCAGCTCGGTCATGGAAATCCGTACTTCCTTGGACACCGAAGGCATCAGCGAACGCAGTTGCAGCATGGCGCTGTTGACCCGGCCCAGGAGCTTGAGGTGCTCGTCGTCGGTCACCGACTGGCCCTTGATGATCCGCCCGTACAACTGCGCGCAGTCGCGCAGGGCGCTGGCCAGGTTGTAGCGCCAGGAGTACACCGCATACAGCGGAATGGCGAAGGAAAACGCCAGGGCCAGGGCAATGCCGATGAGGATGTCCACCGCCCGCCACAGGCCGTCGCTGACCTGGTTGTCACCGTGGCCGGCGACGATGAACACGGTGATCGCCGCCAGCAGCGCGGTGTAGCCGCCCTTGCCGATGGCGTGATAGGAAAAGTAGCCGCACACCACCGACATGCCCAGGTAGGTCAGCCAGGGGTGGCCGAAGTAGGCCTGCTGCACCACCAGCACCAGCCCGACCCCGGCGCCCACCAGGGTGCCGATGGCCCGTTCCGCGGCCTTCTTGCCGATGTTGCCGTGGTGCTGCAGGCCGCCGATCACCACCAGCATGGTCACCGAGGCCCATTCGCCGTGGGGCAGGTTGAGGCCGGTGGTCAGGAGGATGGTGGCGATCAGGCCGAGGGCGACCCGCACCGCGTGGATCAGCCGGGCGTGACGGTAGCGCCGGTACGGGTCGAGCACGGGACGCAGCAGGCGGCGCAGCAAAGGTGGCAGGGTGATGCCCCGCAGGTGTTTTAACGGGCCCAGATCGGTTCCTCCGGTTGGCGGCAGGGGCCGGGCGTTCGCGCCAGGGCGAACGCTCGGGGCTCCCTCAGAAAATGTAGTCGGTGGTCAGGAAGCTCGACTCGCGATTACGGATGATGTCGCTGATCAATTGCTTGTTGCGCTCCTGGAACTTGGTCGCCACCAGGGTGCGGATCGAGAAGGTGCGCAGTGCGTCATGTACCGACAGCGTACCCTCGGCGGAGTTCTTGCGGCCGTTGAAGGGGAAGGTATCCGGGCCGCGCTGGCACTGGGCGTTGATATTGATCCGCCCGACCTGGTTGGCAAAGGCGTCCACCAGCCGGCCGATCTCGGCCGGGTCGCTGCCGAACAGGCTCAGTTGCTGGCCGAAGTCCGATTCCAGGACATAGTCGATCACGGTGTCCAGGTCGCGGTAGGGCACGATGGGCACCACCGGGCCGAACTGCTCCTCGTGGTAGACGCGCATCTGCGGGGTCACCGGGTACAGCACCGCCGGGTAGAAGAACGAAGCCCGGGCCTCGCCGCCGTGGGCGTTCACCACCTTGGCGCCGTGGGCCTGGGCGTCGGCCACCAGGGCGTGCAGGTAGTCGACCTTGGTGTTCTCCGGCAGCGGCGTCAGGGCCACCCCCGGTTCCCAGGGCATGCCCGGCTTGAGGCCTTGCAGCTTGGCGTTGAACTGCTCGATGAAGCGTTCCACCACGGCTTCGTGGACGAACAGGATCTTCAGCGCGGTGCAGCGCTGGCCGTTGAACGACAGGGAGCCGGTGAGGGCTTCGCTGACCGCGTTGTCCAGGTCGGCATCGGGCAGCACGATCCCCGGGTTCTTCGCGTCCAGGCCCAGGGCCGCGCGCAGGCGGTGGGGCTTGGGGTGGAGTTTCTTCAGGTCGCTGGCGGCCTTGTTGGTGCCGATGAAGGCAAAGATGTCGATCTTGCCGCTGGCCATCAGCGCGCTGACGGTCTCGCGGCCGCTGCCGTAGATGACGTTGATCACCCCGGCCGGGAAGCTGTCGCGGAAGGCTTCGAGCAGCGGGCGGATCAGCAGCACGCCGAGCTTGGCTGGCTTGAACACTACGGTGTTGCCCATGATCAGCGCCGGGATCAGGGTGGTGAAGGTCTCGTTCAGCGGGTAGTTGTAGGGGCCCATGCACAGGGCCACGCCCAGGGGCACGCGGCGGATCTGGCCGAGGGTGTCCTGCTCCAGTTCGAAGCGGCTGGAGCGCCGGTCCAGTTCCTTGAGCGCGCCGATGGTGTCGACGATGTAGTCGCAGGTACGGTCGAACTCCTTCTCCGAGTCCTTGAGGTTCTTGCCGATTTCCCACATCAGCAACTTGACCACCGCCGTGCGCTGTTCGCGCATGCGCGCCAGGAAGGCTTCCACGTGCTGGATGCGCTCGGCCACGCGCATCGTTGGCCAGGCGCCCTGGCCGCGATCGTAGGCGCGCACCGCGGCGTCCAGGGCGGTGAGGGCGGTGTCGGCGTCCAGCAGCGGGGTGCTGCCGAGAATCACCTGGGTATCGCCGTCGGCGCCGCTCAGGTAGATCGGGCTGCGGACCTGGGCCAGGGGGCCGTTCCAGGTGCGCAGTTCACCGTCCACCAGGTAGTCGCGCTGCTCCACCGGGTCGGGCAGGCGAAAGGCTTCGGGGATGTCGGCGGCGGCAGGAAACAGGTGGCTCAATAGATTGGCTGTGGTCATGACTCTACCCCGTGTTGGAAATGGCTCCGGCGCGGTGACAGCGACGGCATCGCTCCATGGTTTATACGCCTTAATGGCCCGGCGCTTTAGCGGTTTTTCCACCGGGCGCCCGAGCGCGACGGCCCGCGGCGCCCCTGTGCGGGCCCGCGGCGCGTCAGCGGTCGTGGTTCGAGATTAAACGTTTCAGCCGCTGCCCAGCAACTGCCGGATCAAGCTCGGGGTGCTGCCGGTCCAGCGCTTGAATGACCGGCGGAAGTTGGCCGGGTCATTGAAGTTCAGGTACTCGGCCACCGCCTCGTTGCTCCAGCCCTTGATCTGGTACAGGTACAGCGCCACGTGCTTGTGCACCCGGTCCACCTGTTGCTGGTAGCCGCTGTGGTGCTTGCTCAGCTTGCGCTTGAGGGTGGCCGGGCTCATGGCGAAATCCTGGGCCGCCTGCTCCAGGCTCGGGGTGTGGCGTACCTGGGTTTTCAGGTAGCGGTACAGGGTGTCGAGGAAACTGCTGGCAAACCCCAGTTGGCGCAGGTGCTCGCCGGCCTCCAGGCGCGCCACCTGGCCGGCGGTGGCCGAGGCCCCGGGCCAGGGCCGGGTCAGGTATTGCCGGGGGATGCGCATCAGGTCCAGGGGCCGCTGGAACTGGGTCTGTTCCCCCAGGTGCACCCAGTACTGCTCGACGTAGCGCGGCTCGCTGTGGCTGAAGCTGCATTCCCAGGGCAGGCGCTGGCCGGCCAGCCACTGACTCATGGCCACCAGTGAAGTCATGCTGGCTTCCAGGAGGAACCGCCAGTGCTCGCCGGCGCCGCAGCTGTCCAGCCAGTAGCAGTAGGCGTGATGCTCGTCCAGTACCAGGCGCGGGCTGGCCAGGGGGCTG
>NZ_VYKE01000241.1:0-4931 GCF_032424515.1 Pseudomonas sp. JV245A | reverse complement strand
CGTCGAGGCTGATGACTTCAACCCCTACCACGTCGGCAATGTTGATGCGGTCCCACATGATGGCCTGCATCAGTTGGCGGTTGTACTTCATCACCGGGGTCTGGCCGGTGTGGAAGCTATGGGACTTGGCCCAGCCCAGGCCGAAGCGGATGCTCAGGCTGCCCATCTTCGCCGCGGCGTCCACGGCGCCCGGGTCTTCGGTGACGTACAGGCCGGGGATACCGATCTTGCCCGCCACCCGCACCACGCCCATCAGGGAGTTGAGCACGGTGGCCGGGGCTTCGTGCTGGGCACCGGCATGGCCGTGGCCCCGGGCTTCGAAGCCCACGGCGTCCACGGCGCAGTCCACTTCCGGCTCGCCCAGCAAATCGGCGATCTGCTCGTGCAGCGGGGTGTCCTTGGACAGGTCGGCAATTTCAAAACCCTGGGCCTTGGCGTGGGCCAGGCGTACCGGGTTGACGTCACCGACGATCACCACCGCGGCCCCCAGCAGGCGCGCCGAAGCAGCGGCCGCCAGGCCCACCGGACCGGCACCGGCCACGTAGACGGTGCTGCCAGGGCCGACACCGGCGGTGACGGCGCCGTGATAACCGGTGGGCAGGATGTCGGAAAGGCAGGTCAGGTCGCGGATCTTCTCCATGGCCTTGTCGCGGTTCGGCAGTTTCAGCAGGTTGAAGTCGGCGTAAGGCACCAGCACGTATTCGGCCTGGCCGCCGGTCCAATCGCCCATGTCGACGTAGCCATAGGCACCGCCGGCGCGAGCCGGGTTGACGGTCAGGCAGACCCCGGTGTGCTGTTCCTTGCAGGAGCGGCAGCGCCCGCACGCCACGTTGAAGGGCACCGAGACCAGGTCGCCGATCTTCAGGTTCTCGACGTCACTGCCCTTCTCGATCACCTCGCCGGTGATTTCATGGCCCAGCACCAGGCCGACCTGGGCGGTGGTACGGCCACGGACCATGTGTTGGTCCGAACCGCAGATGTTGGTGGAGACCACGCGCAGGATGACGCCGTGCTCAATCTTCCTGCCACGCGGGTCCTGCATTTTTGGATAGTCGATTTTCCGTACTTCGACCTTGCCGCTGCCGAGATACACGACACCACGATTACCAGACATGCTTTCACCTCGCTGTTGTTGTTATGGAACCGCGTAACCCAAAGGGGAAACACGTGGATTGCTCGGGTACAGATGCTGTTTCGTTTTCAAAATCGCTTTCGCGCGAACAGGCGCAACGCCTGTAGGAGCGAGCTTGCTCGCGAAGGGCTGCGCAGCAGCCCCGGGAATCATCAGAGCACCACCGTCCGGTTGCCGTTCAGGAACACCCGCCGCTCGATGTGATAACCCACCGCCCGGGCCAGGGTCAGGCCCTCGATATCCCGGCCCTTGGCGATCAGGTCCTCGGGGTAATAGCTGTGGTCCACCACCTCCACGCCCTGGGCGATGATCGGGCCTTCGTCCAGGTCGTTGTTGATGTAGTGCGCCGTGGCCCCCACCAGTTTCACCCCCTTGTTGTAGGCCTGGTGATAAGGCTTGGCGCCCTTGAACCCCGGCAGCAGCGAGTGGTGGATGTTGATGGCCTTGCCATCGAGCTTGCGGCACAGCTCCGGCGACAGCACTTGCATGTAGCGGGCAAGGATCACCAGTTCGGCGCCGGAGTCCTCGATCACCTGCCACACCTGACGCTCCTGGGACGGCTTGTCGTTGGGGTCTAGGGGGAAGTGGTGGTAGGGAATCTGGTGCCAGTCGGCCAGGGGCTTGAGGTCCGGGTGGTTGGACACCACCGCCACCACGTCCATGGGCAACTGGCCGATGCGCTGGCGGTAGAGCAGGTCGTTGAGGCAGTGGTCGGCCTTGGAGACCATGATCACCACCTTCGGCCGGTAGTGCGGCGCGGTCAGTTCGAAGTTCATCTCGAAGGCCTTGGCCCGCTGTGCCAGGCCCTCGCGAAAACCCTGCTCGTTCAGGCCATCGGGCTGGCGGAACTCCACGCGAATGAAGAAACGGCCCGAGAGCCGGTCATCGAAGGAATGGTGCTCGGTGACGTAGCAGCCCTGCTCGAACAGAAAGCGGGTCACCGCGTCCACCGTGCCGAGCACGCTGGGGCAGTCGGCGGTGAGGATCCATGTGTCGGGGGCGCGGCTCATGCGGGATAACTCCTGTTCGTTAGGGCAACCGCAGCGCGGTCGGTTCTCTGTAGGAGCGAGCTTGCTCGCGAAAAATCCAAGGGCGCTGTGGTCTTCCGGAAAATTCATCCTTCGCGAGTTCGCGAGCCAGCTCGCTCCTACCAGGCCAAGCTGGGCTCAGGCCTGGACGCTCAGGCCATATTCGGCCGCGGCATCCTGCAGCCACATCCACCAGTAATCGGAAAAGCTGCGGCGCACCAGCAGCTCCCAGGTGTCTTCGCCGGTACGGCGGATCACCAGTTGCGACTTGGCGAACACCGTGCCCACGGCCTTGCCCACCGGGAAGTTGTTGGGGTGCACGTCGTAGCTGGTGGACTTCATCAGCACCTGGCGCACGTTGGGCCCGGACAATTCGAGAATCTGCTGGCCGCCGCTGACGTTGACGATCTGGATATGCAGGTCGCCCAGGGCGGCCCGCAGGTTCTGCTCGGCGGCGAACTCTTCGCCGCTGGGCACGATCAGCAGCCACTCATCCGGGCCCAGCCATTGCAGGCTGGTCTCGCCCTTGACCACTACGCTCAGGGCGCCCGGCAGTTCGATGCCCAGGGCCTTGTGCACGCCGGCGGCGAAGGCCGGATCGTGGCCGTCGCCACGGATCGTCAGGTGGCCGAGGAGTTTTTTCTCGCGCAGGGTCACCCCGGCGTTCTTGCGGCCCTTGCCCACCAGGCTCGGCAGGTCGGCGTGGTGCAACGACGACTCGGCCTTGGCCCCGGTGGTGGGGCGCTGTTGGTAAACGTTGACTGCGGTCATAGAGCACCTGTCCTGAATTCTGTTGATAACACCCTGTAGGAGCCGGCTTGCCGGCGAAGAGGCCCTTGGGCCTTGTGGCAGCCTTGAGGCCGCCTTCGCTGGCAAGCCAGCTCCTACATGAGCGTGTTGTGCCTTAGATGTTCTGGCGGTCGCCTTTGGGGTCGAAGAACACCGAGGAAACGATTTCCGCCTCGATCACCCGGCCATCGGCCAGCGGTGCGAAGACCCGCTCGCCCAGGCGCTTGAGCCCCCCCTTGACCACACCCAGGGCGAAGGAATAACCCAGGGAGTTGTGGGCATAGCTGGAGGTCACGTGGCCCACCATGCTCATCGGGATCGCCTGCTTGGGGTTGAACACCAGTTGCGCACCTTCCGGCAGCCACTGGGTCGGGTCGATCGGCTTGAGGCCCACCAGTTGCTTGCGCTGCTCGCGCACACAGTCTTCACGGTTCATGCCGCGCCAGCCGATCCAGGAGAATGGCTTGGTCCGGCCCACGCACCAGCCCATGTTCAGGTCGTCCGGGGTCATGGAACCGTCGGTGTCCTGGCCGACGATGATGAAGCCCTTCTCGGCCCGCAGCACGTGCATGGTCTCGGTGCCATAGGGGGTCAGGTTGTACTTCTTGCCGGCCTCGACGATCTGCTCCAGCACGCCCATGGCGTAGTCGGCCTGGACGTTGACCTCGTAGGACAGCTCGCCGGTGAACGAGATACGGAACACCCGCGCCGGTACGCCACCCACCAGGCCTTCCTTCCAGGTCATGAACGGGAAGCCGTCCTTGTCCAGGTCGATGTCGGTGACTTCGCTCAGCAGCTTGCGGCTGTTGGGCCCAGACAGGGTCATGGTGGCCCAGTGGTCGGTGACCGAGGTGAAGTACACCTTGAGGTCCGGCCATTCGGTCTGCTGGTAGATCTCCAGCCACTGCAGCACGCGGGCCGCACCGCCAGTGGTGGTGGTCATCAGGAAGTGGTTGTCGGCCAGACAGGCAGTGACGCCGTCGTCGAAGACCATGCCGTCTTCCTTGCACATCAGGCCGTAGCGGGCCTTGCCCACGTCGAGCTTGGTCCAGGCGTTGGTGTAGATGCGGTTGAGGAACTCCCGGGCATCGGGGCCCTGGATGTCGATCTTGCCCAGGGTCGAGGCGTCCAGCAGGCCGACGCTGTCGCGCACGGCCTGGCATTCGCGCTTGACCGCGGCATGCAGGTCTTCGCCGTTTTTCGGGAAGTACCAGGGGCGTTTCCACTGGCCGACGTCTTCGAACTCGGCGCCATTCTTCACATGCCAGGCATGCAGCGCGGTGAAGCGCACCGGCTCGAAGATGTGCCCGCAGTGCCGGCCAGCCACGGCGCCGAAGGTGATCGGCGTGTAGTTCGGGCGGAACATGGTGGTGCCCATCTGCGGGATGCTGACGTTCAGCGAACGGGCGGCAATGGCCAGGCCGTTGACGTTGCCCAGCTTGCCCTGATCGGTGCCGAAACCCAGGGCGGTGTAGCGCTTGACGTGCTCCACCGACTCAAAGCCCTCGCGGGTCGCCAGTTCGATGGCGGCGGCGGTGACGTCGTTCTGCAGGTCGACGAATTGCTTCGGCGCACGCGCCGTGCCTTTTTCATGGGGCACCTGGAACAGCGCCAGGGTCGGTTCTTCAAGACGAGTCAGGGCCTTGGGCAACACGCCCTCGACGCTCTGGAAGCCGGCTTCGCTGGCGGCGCGCACACCGCCTTCGAAACCGTCGGCCAGGGTGTCGCCGAGGCTGTAGACACCGTTGATACCGCCGACGCACACACGTTTCTGCGGCGCTTCACCGGGCACGAAACCGAGGATGTCTTCACGCCACACCGGCTTGCCGCCCAGGTGCGAAGCCAGGTGCACCACCGGGCTGTAGCCGCCGGAGCTGGCGATCAGGTCGCAATCGAGCCATTCGCCGGGGCTGGTGACCTTGTGTGCCTTGACGTCGATGGCCGCTACACGCGCGCCGGTCACGTGCTTGCTGCCACGGGCC
>NZ_VYKE01000240.1:0-4959 GCF_032424515.1 Pseudomonas sp. JV245A | reverse complement strand
CCGGCTGCCCGGGTTCTGCTCAAGAGCGCCAGTGGCGCGCGCCTGGTCAGCGACCCCTGGAACCCTCAGGAGCAGGCGGCATGAGCAGCCTGCTGGTGTTTCCGGGCCAGGGCGCGCAGCAGCCGGGGATGCTCCAGCGTCTGCCGCAAAGCCCGCAAGCGCGGGCCTGCCTGCAAGAGGCCAGCGATGTGTTGGGGCAGGACGTACTGACGCTGGATTCACCCCAAGCCCTGGCCAGCACCCGGGCGGTGCAGCTGTGCCTGCTGATCGCCGGCGTGGCGGCGGCGCGCACTCTGTTGCAGCCCGATACTCGGGTGAACTACGTGGCGGGCCTGTCCATCGGCGCCTATCCGGCGGCGGTGGTGGCCGGGGCCCTGGAGTTTGCCGACGCCTTGCGCCTGGTGAGCCTGCGGGGTGAGTTGATGCAGCAGGCTTATCCACAGGGCTATGGCATGACCGCATTGATCGGCCTGGAACTGGCGGCGGTGGAAGGGCTGCTGGCCCAGGTCCACAGCCCGCAGAGGCCGGTGTACCTGGCCAATATCAACGCCGACAACCAGGTGGTGATCGCCGGCAGCGATGCCGCGATGCATGCCGTGGCCGAGTTGGCCCGGGGTTGCGGGGTCGGCGTGGCCAAGCGCCTGGCGGTCAGCGTGCCGTCCCATTGCCCACTGCTGGAACAACCGGCCCAGGCTCTGGCTGCCGCCTTTGCCGAGGTACCCCTGCAACTGCCGAAGCTGGGCTACCTCAGTGGCAGCCGAGCGCGGCCCATGCGCTCCGTGGAAGCGTTGCGCGACGACCTGGCCTTCAACATGTGCCGCGTCGTCGACTGGCGCGGCACGGTGCAAAGCGCCTACGAGCGCGGGGTGCGCCTGCAGATCGAATTGCCTCCCGGCGCGGTACTGACCGGGCTGGCCCGCCGGGTGTTTGCCCAAGGGACGGTGATCGCCTTCGACGGCGCGCGCCTGGACACCCTGCAAGCCCTGTTGAGTGAGGAGGGAAGCCGCGACCGATAGAGCACCGACTCAGGCTGACGAAGCACAAGAACAACAACTTCGACGATGCACTTTGAGGACTACGACAATGATTATCTACGGTGTGGCCTTCCTGGCCTTTTGTACCCTGGTGGGTATTTTCATCGGTGAGCTGCTGGGCAAATTGATCGGCGTGCCGGCCAATGTCGGCGGGGTCGGTATCGCCATGCTGCTGTTGATCGGCCTGGGCAGTTACCTGCACAAGCGCGGGCTGTTCGCCGGCAAGTCCGAACAGGGCGTGGAGTTCTGGGGCGCAGTGTACATCCCCATCGTGGTGGCCATGGCCGCCCAGCAGAACGTCTATGGCGCGCTCAAGGGCGGTCCGATGGCGATTCTCGCCGGTACCTTGGCGGTGGTGATCGCCTTCGCCCTGGTACCGGTGCTGGTGCGCATCGGCAACAAGGCGCCTGATGCTGCCGTTGCTCAGAAAACAGTGGGGTAAGGGCCATGTACGAATCGATGATGAAGGTCATTACCGGCTACGGGCTGATCAGCGGCTTTGCGGTGATCGGGATCACCATGTGGGTGTCCTACTGGATCTCCAACACCTTTACCAAGGGCCGCCTGCACGGCTCGGCCATCGCCATTCTGCTGGGGCTGGTGCTGTCCTATGTGGGCGGTGCTTTCACCGGTGGGCAGAAGGGCGTGGTGGACATTCCGCTGCTCTCGGGCATCGGCCTGCTGGGCGGGGCAATGCTGCGGGACTTCGCGATTGTCGCCACGGCCTTCGGGGTCAGTGTCGAGGAGCTCAAGCGCGCCGGATTCGTCGGCGTACTGGCGCTGTTCGTCGGGGTCGGCTCGTCCTTTGTGGCTGGAGTCGGCGTGGCCATGGCCTTTGGGTATACCGATGCGGTGAGCCTGACCACCATTGGCGCCGGGGCGGTGACCTACATCGTCGGTCCGGTGACCGGGGCGGCGATTGGCGCCAGTTCCGAAGTCATGGCGCTGTCGATTGCCGCGGGCTTGATCAAGGCGATCCTGGTGATGGTGATGACGCCGTTCGTGGCGCCGTTGATCGGCCTCAACAACCCGCGCAGCGCGGTGATCTTCGGCGGCCTGATGGGCACCTCCAGCGGTGTTGCCGGGGGGCTGGCGGCCACCGATCCGAAGTTGGTGCCCTACGGTTGCCTGACGGCGGCGTTCTACACCGCCCTGGGTTGCCTGCTGGGGCCGTCGTTGCTGTTCCTGCTGATGCGCGGCCTGCTGGGCGCGTAGGCACCGGCCTCTAGGTACTTTGCCGGTTGGCGTACATCCGGCATTCGGCCAGGAGCGCCAACAGGTTCGGGTCGCGCTCCTTGGCCTTGAGAAACACCACGCCGATATGCTGCTGCAGGCGGTAGCGCGCCTGCAGTGGTATCAGTTTCACGCGGTTCTCATACACCGCCGCGATCCTTCCCGGCAGCAACGCATAACCGACCCCGGAGCTGACCATGCTCAGCAGGGTGAAGATGTCGTTGACCTGCATCGCCACCTTGGGTTCGAACCCCGCCTGCTTGAACACTCGCACCCCGTCCTGATGGGTGGCAAAGCCCTGGGTCAGGGTGATGAAGGTGGCGTCGCGCACGTCGGCCAGGTCCACTTCGCTCTGCTGGGCAAAGGGCGAATCGGCGGGGGTGGCGAGAAAAATGTCATCGGAAAACAACGGCAGTTGCTCGCAGTCCGGGTCATGGGCGCTGTCGTCCAGGGAAATCAGGATGGCGTCCACTTCCATGTTCTTGAGCTTGTACAACAGGTCGATGTTGGAGCCCAGGATCAGGTCGATGTTCAGCTCGCTGCGGCGCAGCTTGAGGCCCATGATCAGCTGCGGCACGGTTTTCACCGTTAGCGAGTAAAGTGCGCCGAGCTTGAAGCGTTCTGCTGAAAAGCCCGCGGCTTCGCGGGTCAGGCGCACGCTCTCGACCACGTCCTGCACCAGCTTCTGTGCCCGTTCTTCCAGGACGAAGGCGCTTTCCAGGGGCGTCAGGTTGCGCCCTTCATGCTTGAACAGCGGGCAGCGCAGGGCATTTTCCAGGGAGTGGATGGCCCGGTGCACGCTGACATTGCTGGTCTGCAACTCGGCGGCAGCGCGTGCCAGGTTGCCGGTGCGCATGAAGGCCAGAAACACTTCGAGCTTTTTCAGGGTCAACTCTTCGTCGATGAGCATGGTCCGGACTCTGCTGAGGAGGGGCTGATGATGCCCGATCGGTCAGGACGTGGCCGCTGGTTTTTTCTCGGCCGCGCCCCAATAGACATATTGCGCTTTCAAGCTGCAGGCCTGAGCCTTGCGTGTTTTTTCAATGTTTCAAGGGTGAGCGACTGATGTATCACGGAGAAAGATTCAACGCCTGGACCCACCTGCTGGGGGCAATCGCGGCGTTTATCGGCGGCATCTGGCTGGTGGTGCTGGCCAGCCTGGATGGCAGCCCGTGGAAGATCGTCAGCGTGGCGATCTATTCCTTCACCTTGCTGGTGCTCTACAGCGTGTCCACGGTCTACCACAGCGTGCGCGGACGGGCGAAGAACATCATGCAGAAGGTTGATCATTTTTCGATCTACCTGCTGATTGCCGGCAGTTACACGCCGTTCTGTCTGGTGACCCTGCGCGGGCCCTGGGGCTGGACCCTGTTCGGCATCGTCTGGGGGCTGGCGCTGATCGGCATCCTCCAGGAGATCAAGCCGCGCTCCGAGGCGCGGATTCTCTCCATCGTGATCTACGCGGTGATGGGCTGGATCGTCCTGGTGGCGGTCAAGCCGCTGCTGGCGGCCCTGGGGCCAGCCGGCTTCGCCTGGCTGGCCACGGGCGGGGTGCTGTACACCGTGGGCATCATCTTCTTTGCCCTCGACAGCCGCCTGCGTCATGCCCACGGCATCTGGCACCTGTTCGTGATCGCCGGCAGCCTGCTGCATTTCGTCGCGATCCTGTTCTACGTCCTGTAGCGGCCGGCTGGCCGGCGCAGCGGGTCCTCTGGATTTGCGCCGGGCTGGCGGACGCCTTCGCTGGCAAGCCAGCTCCTACGGGGCGTTGTGGATTGGTGTAGGAGCCGGCTTGCCGGCGAAGAGGCCCTCTGGATTTGCACCGTGCTGGCGGACGCTTTCGCTGGCAAGCCAGCTCCTACGGGGCGTTGTGGATTGGTGCAGGAGCCGGCTTGCCGGCGAAGAGGCCCTCTGGATTAGCACCGGGCTGGCGGACGCTTTCGCTGGCAAGCCAGCTCCTACGGGGCGGGGCGTTGTGGATTGGTGTAGGAGCCGGCTTGCCGGCGAAGGGGGCCTCTGGATTTGCACCGTGCTGGCGGACGTTTTCGCTGGCAAGCCAGCTCCTACAAGGGGCGGTCGAGCTGGGCCCGGGCCTGGCGGGCGAAGATTTCCAGCAGGCTGGCCAGGGTGTGGGGCGGCGGTTCTGCGGCGCGGGTCACGGCGTACAGGGTGATCGGCAGCGGCGGGCTCAAGGGGCGGATAGCGGTGTTGGCCGTTGAGGCGCCCAGGGCGGTGAAGGGGTCAATCAGGGCCAGCCCGGCGCCGGACTCGACCATGGCCCGGGCCAGGGAATAGGTCTGCACGGCAATGCTCACCCGCGGCGGCGGCTCCACCGACTTAAGGTAGCTGTCGAGCCGGGCCGACAACGGGTCGGCGCTGCTCAGGCCAATCAGTGGCGCGTCCGCCAGCTCCTGCAGCGCCAGGGGCTGGCCGCGGCTGTGCTCGGGCCAGAAGCCCAGCGGCGCCAGGGCCACCAGCACACCCTGGGCCAGGGGTTGGGCGCTCAGGCCCGGGTGATCCGGGGGTTGCAGGGTCAGCGCCAGGTCAATTTCGCGCATTAGCAGGTTCTGTACCAGCTCGCGGCTATGGGCGCTGGACAGTTCGCACAGGCTGTCCGGGTAAAGGCGGGTCCATTCACTGATGGCGGGCGGCAGCAAGGCCAGGGCCAGGGCCGGTGTGGCGCCGATGCGCA
>NZ_VYKE01000239.1:0-5067 GCF_032424515.1 Pseudomonas sp. JV245A | reverse complement strand
TCGGCGGTGAGCAAGCGCCCGGGCAGATTGATCGCCCCGGGGACATGGCCACGGGCAAAGGCTTCGGGGCCACGCACATCCACCAGGACAAAATCCACTTCACCGGCCTCCTGGCTGCTGTGGACGTCGGAACAGTCGGTTTCAAAGGTCAGGCGGTTGCAAAAATGCATCAGGGCAATGGCCGAAGGGGCGGCGGCAGTGCTGCGGACCAGGCTGGTCATGGGCATCTCCAGAAACTTGCGATTAGGGTGGGAAGGACTTTATAGGCCCTGCCCCACCACGCTAAAGTGGCGTCCCGGACACTGACTGGTAACTTTCCGCCAAATGCACAATCACCCTGGACTGGTGGCGATTCTCGCCTACGACGGCCTTTGCACCTTCGAGTTCGGCATTGCCGTGGAGATTTTCGGCCTGGCCCGGCCGGAGTTCGATTTCCCCTGGTACCGGCAAACCATCGCCGCCGTGGACCCCGGCCCGATGCGTGCCCTGGGCGGGATCCAGGTGCTGGCCGACGGGGGCCTGGAGCTGCTGGAGCAGGCGCGGACCATCATCATTCCCGGCTGGCGCAGCCGCGAGCAGGCGCCGCCGCCGAAGTTGCTGGAAGCGCTGCGCCAGGCCCACCAACGCGGTGCGCGGCTGCTGTCGATCTGCTCCGGGGTGTTCGTTCTGGCGGCGACCGGGCTGCTGGATGGTTGTAGCGCCACCACTCACTGGCGCTACGCCCGCGAGCTGGCCGAGGGTTTCCCGAATATTCGGGTGGACCCGGATGTGCTCTATGTCGATGCCGGGCAACTGATCACTTCCGCCGGCAGCGCCGCCGGTATCGATGCCTGCCTGCACCTGGTGGCCCGGGATTTCGGCACCCAGGTGGCCAACAGCGTGGCCCGGCGCCTGGTGATGTCGCCACAACGCACCGGCGGCCAGGCGCAGTTCATTCCCGCACCGGTCAGCCGTACCCCGCGCAGCGACCTTTCGCGAGTCATGCAATGGGCCCGGGAGCGCCTGCATCAACCGCTGAGCGTGAGCGAACTGGCGGCCCGGGCGCTGATGAGCGAACGCACCTTCCTGCGGCGTTTCCACGACGCCACTGGCGCCTCGCCCAAGGCCTGGCTGCAGCATGAACGGCTGGCCCGGGCCAGGGAACTGTTGGAAAGCGGCAGCGAGAGTACCGAAAGCATTGCCCTGCGCTGCGGTTATCGCTCGGTGGAGAGCTTTCGCGTGGCCTTTCGCGGCCTGGTGGGCGTACCGCCGTCGGTGTACCGCGAACGCTTCGGCCGCGGCCTGGAAAGCACCACACCACCGCGCCCGTAGGAGCCGGCTTGCCGGCGAAGGGGGCGACGCTGGTCCGGCGGGGCGTCAGTCCTGGGGTTTGCGCAGCAGGTAGGTGTCCATGATCCAGCCATGGGTCTGGCGGGCCTGCAGGCGTACACGGCGGATTTCATCGGCCACCTGGTCCAAGGGGCCGCTGATGAGGATTTCATCCGCGGTGCCCAGGTAGGCCCCCCAGTAGATGTCCAGGCCCTGGTTGCGCAGGTGGCGGTAGGAATCCTCGGCGTCGAGCATCACCACCAGGCTGTCGGCGGAGCCGGCCTGCCCCGCTGCCAGGCGGCGTCCGGTGGTGATTTCCACGGAGCGGCCAATGCGGTTCAGCGGCACTTTGTGCCGGGCCGTCAGGGCCTGGACACTGGTGACGCCGGGGATCACTTCGTACTCGAACGACGCCGTACCGCTGGCCAGGATCTGCTGCAGGATGCGCAGGGTGCTGTCGTACAGCGCCGGATCGCCCCAGGCCAGAAAAGCGCCGGTTTCACCGTCCGCCAGTTCCTGGTTGATCAGCCGCTCGAAGACCTGCTGCTTGTCGCGGTTCAGGGTCTGCACACTGGCCTGGTAGTCCACGTCGCCGCGCTCGCGCTCGGGGTTCTGCGCCTCGACGTAACGAAAGGGCCGCTCGGTGAGGTAGCGCTCGCACAGCTCGCGCCGCAGGTCGATCAGGGAATCCTTGCTCGGCCCCTTGTCCATGAGGAACACCACGTCGCTGCGGTTCAGCGCCTTGATCGCCTGGATCGTGATGTAGTCGGGGTTGCCGGCGCCGATGCCGATCACCAGGAGGGTTTTCATGGGCTTGCTCTCGCTGTTTTGCCAGCGGGCCAGTATGCGGCGCTTTGGCCTGATGAGAAATGCTTCTGTAGCCCTCTGGGGCGGCGGGCATCGGCGCGGCGATGCTGGCCTGGAGGCCGTCGCATGTCCGGCTGGAGATGGCCAGGCAAGGCCCCCGGGGCCTTTGCGCAGCCTCGCGGGCTCGGCAGCGGCTACCGGGATGGCGTCGGGGGGCCGGGCAGGCGCAGGCGCCAGCGGCCGGCGTGGCTCAGGTCGAGCCGGGACAGGGGCTCGATGTCGATCTGGTTGAAGCTGGCCAGCGGCGCCTGCAGCACCTGCACCAGCACGGCGCGGATGACGAACGGATGGGTCACCGCCAGCCAGTGGCCCGGGCGCTGCGCCATGACCTCCAGCCATTGCGCCACGCGCTGGCACAACTGGGCCAGGGATTCGCCTCCCGGTGGCGCCAGCTGCGGGTCCTTGAGCCAGGCCTGCAGCGCCTCGGGTTCACGCTCTTGCAGTTCATCGATGCGCAGCCCCTGCCAGGCGCCGAAATCACAGTCGCGCAAGGCGTCCTGCACCTCATGCTCGGCGCTGAACAGCTGGGCGCTCTGGCGGGTACGCAGCTCGGGCCCGCACAACACCCGGATG
This sequence comes from Pseudomonas sp. JV245A, assembly GCF_032424515.1. NCBI lineage: Bacteria > Pseudomonadati > Pseudomonadota > Gammaproteobacteria > Pseudomonadales > Pseudomonadaceae > Pseudomonas > Pseudomonas sp. JV245A. The sequence goes on along the minus strand of NZ_VYKE01000239.1, from coordinate 2,319 downwards.
CCGCGCTTGAAATCACCGGCGCGGCTCAGGGCCTGGGCTTGCCAGTCCAGCTCCAGGGGTTCGTCCCGGGGAAAACGCGCCAGCTTCTGGGCGGCGGTGCGGGCATGGCAGATCAGGGTCAGACGGGTGGCCTGCACGGTGTTTACTCTGGCGTTATCGATTGGCAAACCTAAACGGGCCGGGCAGATGCAACATCTTTGCTGCAACCGCCTCCAAGGTTCATTGCAAAACAGCACGCTGGTGCCTGTCCGGTGCGGTCGCGCCACTGTATTCGGCCTGCTCGGCGTAAGCCAGACCCTGTTGCGATCGCTCCCCTACGTCCCGCACCGTGGCTTCCCGCCCCGCCAACAACAGTTTCCCACCTGAAACCGCCCCATTTCAGGGCAATTTGATATCAGAGGAAAATTCACTAGACATGTAGCGTCTATTACATAAATATCCATTTCGCCATTTTATGAAATAAAAACGACATCACTTTCCAAGGCACCCCGATGCCCTCTCTCAGAGACCTGATCACCGACCCCGCCCTCGACCTCACGCCCTCCGAGCGCAAGGTCGTGCGGGCCCTGCTCGATCACTACCCGCGCAATGGGCTGGGGCCGATGTCACGCCTGGCGGAACACGCCGGGGTCAGCGATCCGACCATCGTGCGCCTGGTGAAGAAGCTCGGTTTCAGCGGCTACGGCGAATTCCAGGAAGCCCTGCTCAGTGACATGGATGACCGCCTGCGCTCCCCCAGCACCCTGCTGCGCCCGCGTTCGCAAGTGGCCCAGGGCGATACCTGGGGCCGCTACCTGGCCGACAGCCAGCGCGTACTGCAGGACACCCAGGCCCTGACCCAGCCCGAAGACATCCGCGTGCTCATGGACTGGCTGCTGGACAGCCGGCATTCGGTGTACTGCTTCGGCGGCCGCTTCAGCAGCTTCCTCGCCCTCTACCTGTTCAACCACCTGCGGCTGATGCGCCCGGGCTGTTTCTTCCTTGACGACAACGCCCAACTGCCGGACCGCCTGTTCGATGTCCAGCGCCAGGACCTGGTGCTGCTGTTCGACTACCGCCGCTACCAGTCCCAGGCCATGCGCGTGGCCAGCGCGGTCAAGGCACGCAACGCCCGGGTAGTGCTGTTCACCGATATCTATGCCTCGCCGCTGCGGGAGCTGGCGGACCTGGTCATCAGTGCACCGGTGGAATCCTTGTCGCCATTCGACACCCTGGTGCCGGCGCTGGCCCAGGTCGAGGCGCTGGTCGCCTGCCTGACCCCGCGCAGCCCTCATCTTGATCAACGCCTGGAGGGCATCGATGCCCTGCGGGCGGAATTTGCTACCCATGTGCTGGAGGAAAAATAAGGATGTTCAGCCTGCCCCACCGTTCGCCCCGGGACCTGCCCTTCGTCGTCGACCACACCGCCCTGCTGCTGGTGGACATGCAGCGGGCGTGGCTTGAACCGCAGTTCGACCCGCACCTGCAAGGGCCCGAGGGCGAGGCCTTTCTCAAGCGCGCACGAGAGCGGGTGATCCCCAACCAGCAACGGCTGCTGGCGGCGGTGCGCGAGGCGCGGCAGAACGTGCTGCACACCATTATCGAAAGCCTGACCGCCGATGGCCGTGACCGCTCCCTGGACCACAAGCTGTCGGACATGCACCTGCCCAAGGGCAGCCCCCAGGCGGCGATCATTGCCGAGCTCGAACCGGTGGAAAACGAGATCGTGCTGCCCAAGACCTCCTCCGGGGTGTTCAACTCCACCAACATCGACTACGTGCTGCGCAACCTGGAAACCCGCCACCTGATCATCGCCGGGATCGTCACCGACCAGTGCGTGGACATGGCCGTGCGCGACGCCGCCGACCGCGGCTACCTGGTGACCCTGGTGGAAGATGCCTGCGCCACCTACGGCGATACCCGGCACCAGGCCTGCCTCAACGCAATCAAGGGCTACTGCTGGATCACCGACACCGACACCGTGCTCGGCCGCCTGCGGGAGATCCGCGGATGAGCCGCGGCCAGGGCATCGAGGCCCTGACCCCGGTGGCCATGACCAGCATCGTCACCACCGACCTGATCGGCGTCACCCGTGGCCGCTCCTTTCCCAGCGACGAACTGGAGCGCTACAAGGTCGGCGGCTGCGGCTGGGTGCCGGCCAACAGCGCGCTGACGCCCCAGGACCTGATCGCCGAGGACAACCCCTGGGGCGCCTATGGCGACCTGCGGCTGATCCCCGACCTGGACAGCCGGGTCAGTGTCGGCGCCGGGCCGGATGCCAGCGCGGCGCCGCTGGATTTCATCCACGCCGACATCTGCCAGACCGACGGCACGCCCTGG